>DAOUEH010000001.1:0-1915 GCA_034430635.1 Dehalococcoidales bacterium
TCTACGGGCTAAGCCGCCGATGCTGCGAGGGTGGTTTGGGTGGGAATAGATGACACCGAAGGGGATGGGGAGGGGGCACCCCGCCTCCTTTGCCGCCGGTTATGCCCTGTGATAAACTACAGGCGTAGCACCGGGGGAATATTCTATGAAAATACTGGTCACCAACGACGACGGGCTCACCTCCGCCGGGCTGTGGACGCTGGTGGAGGAGCTCAAGAAGATTGCCGCCGTTACGGTGGTCGTGCCGGACAGGGAGCAGAGCGCCATCGGCACGGCGGTGAGCCTCTTCCGGCCGCTCGAGGTAAAAGAGGTGGCGCCGAAGGTCAGCGGCGTGACCGCCTATACCGCCGACGGCACTCCTTCCGACTGCGTCGTGCTGGCGCTGGGCAAGCTGGCCGGGGAGGATATCGACCTCGTCGTCTCCGGCATCAATCTCGGCGCCAATCTCGGCGAGGACGTCTACATCTCGGGGACGGTGGGCGGGGCGCTGCAGGGCTATTTCCGGGGCAGCTCGGCCATGGCCGTATCGGCCCCGCGCGTCAGCGATTTCGCGCTGGCTACCGCCGCCCGGGCCGCCGCCCTGCTGGCGGGCCGAATCGCTAGCGCGCCGCCACCAGCCCGCGTTTTCCTCAACGTAAACGTCCCCGACCTGCCGCCGGGGGAGATAACCGGCGTCAGAATCACGCGCCTGGCGCGCACCAGCCATATCAACACCGTTGAGGAGGGGGACAGGCCGCGGCGCTACCACCTGGTGCGGCAGCGCGTCGACGGGGCGGGTGAGAAAGGGACGGACATGCACGCCGTCCAGAACGGCATAATCTCGATAACCCCCCTCTTCGCCAGTCTCTTCGAGAGGCCGCCCCGCCACTTCCTCAAGGGCCTGGTCGCCGGATTCATTGAGGAGCTGAAGGAGTATCGTTAGGGACTGACGCATGCAGCACCACATCGGCACGGACATCATCGAGATAGAAAGAATCCGCCGCACCACGGCGCGCTGGGGCGAGCGCTTCCTCCGCCGCGTCTTCACCGAGGCGGAGCTGGCCCTCTACGGCCGCCGCGCCCACTCGCTGGCGGCCAGCTTCGCCAGCAAGGAGGCCGTGATGAAGGTGCTGGGTACGGGCAACCGGGGCGTCGCCTGGCGCGAAATCGAGACGCTCTACCACCCCAGCGGCAAGCCGTTCGTCCGGCTCAACGGGCGGGCCCGGAAGCAGGCGGAAAAGCTGGGAATCAGGGAAATCGACGTCAGCCTCTCGCACTCGCGGGAGTACGCCACGGCCACGGCTATTGGTTCCACCTAGCGCAGGCGCAGCACCGCCACGTAGACGCCGACGCCGATGCCGATAAGGTCGAGAATCAGCCCCAGCGCTCCCCCCGGTATCATGCCGAAGGTAAAGAGGTTCACGCCGTAGCTTATCACCACGGCGATACCCCCGATAACCGCCAGCCAGCGGCCGCGCTTGCGGTTGACGGCCAGCCCGGTTACCTCGCCGATGGCCCAGCCCACGGCGGCGGCCAGCAGGAGGTTGAGCAGGATGAAGGGTAGAAAATTGCCGATGACTCCCCAGACCAGTCCGGTGGCGATGGCCATCCCCAGCGCCGTCCCGGCCGCCCGGAGATAATAACCGGCGGAAACGCGGTAGGTGGGCAACTTGTAGAGGCGGGCGCAGTCCGGGCAGCGGGTGCCTACGGGCGTCTGCACCATGCAGCGGGGGCATATCGGCTGGCCGCACTTTCCGCAGCGCAGCGTCGTCTCGGTATCCGGGTGGGCGGCGCAGCGCAGCGTCTCCGGCCCGGTCAAGGCGCCTTTTCCTTTTTCCCGGCGTGCTTGCGGTGCAGCCAGGCGCCGCGGTCGGCGATATCGCGGTCGTAGAGCAGGCGGTTCATATAGAGCCGCCGCTTGCTGATGGTGATACCC
>DAOUEH010000002.1:0-5791 GCA_034430635.1 Dehalococcoidales bacterium
TTGCCCAGGGAGCGCTCCTTGACGCGGCCGGTGAAGTCCTTGACGACCTTGAAGTTGACGTCCGCCTCCAGCAGGGCCAGCCGCACCTGGCGCAGGGCCTCGTCGATGTCTTTTTCGGTGAGCTTGCCGCGGTTGCCCAGGAGGCGGAAAACGGCGTTGAGCTTTTCGCTGAGGATTTCGAACATGTTAGCTTAATTGTAATGGGAGAAGGGGCGGGGGGTCAAGACGCCCCCCGCCATTCCCCTCGGTGTTATCTATTCCCACCCGGCCGCCCTCTGCATTCTCGGCTTAGCCCGTAGTTAGTTCCCCACCACCCCGGTCTGAATATCTATTCCCATCCGGGCCGCCCTTATATTGCTTTACTACCGAGGTAAAATGCTACAATATACCTGTACCCTATAACTAAAAGGAGAATTTATAAAATGGCTGAATCCAGAAATAGCAAATACATCGTCACGGAGCTAAAGACCCCGGACTTTCCCGCGGAGTTTGTCGCCAGGTATAACGAATTCGCCAAACGGATACTCTGGATGGATTCCAATGTTGTCGAAGGGGCTTTTCAGATGAACTGCTCCTGGTACCTGCGTCCTTCCCGGCATGCCACCGAGTCGCATACCCACGATACCGATGAGATTCTCGGCTTTTTCGGCAGCGACCCTGAGGACCCCTACACGCTTCACGGCGAAGTGGAATTCTGGATAGAAGATGAGAGATTTATGATTACCCGGACATCTATGATATTTATTCCGGCGGGGCTGCGGCACTGTCCGCTGATACTCCACCGTGTCGATAAGCCTATCTTTCACTTCAGCACGGTAACCGATAAGACTTACAAGGTAAATCGGGTGGAGTAGGTATTACCCCCTCCCCCCAAAGGGGAGTAGCTCGCGAAGAGGGGCGAAAGCCCCTCTTAAAACAAAATTCCCCCTCTCCTGCTGCAAGCCTTGTCAGGAGAGGGGGACAGAGGGGGTGAGGTAAAAAACAATCCTCCCCCGAATACTTCTTAATCTCTACCCAAAGGTGCTACAATATTTCCACAGCAGGCATGTTCGGAAGGAGGAGATACAATATGGCCGAGCGAAAATATGAAAAATATATCCTGACCGACCTGAAAGCCCCCGATTTGACGCGGGAAATGGACGCCGCCCACCAGTATGGCCAGAGGGCAACACGCATCTTGTGGCTGGAAGACGAGATTATCAAGGGGGCCTTCAGCGTGATTTGCTCCTGGTACTGGAAGGCCACGGAGACAGAAGGCTCGCCCTCCCACACCCATGATTTCGATGAGGTCGTCGGCTTTATCGGCAGCGACCCGCAAAACCCTCATGATTTGGGCGGGGAAGTGGAGTTCTGGCTGGAAGATGAGAAATACCTGCTCACTAAAAGCTGTCTTATCTTTGCCCCCAGGGGGCTGCGTCATTGCCCGCTGCGGGTGACCAGGGTTGACCGGCCTTTTCTGTTTCTCGCCATTTCATTAACCGGTAAGTACGGTAAGGATAACATCATCAGGGGAATAGGGGAGAGGTAGACTAAAACCTACCCCAATCCTATCCTCTTCTTGACCTCGGCCAGGGTCTTTTCGGCCAGGGGACGGGCCTTCGCGGCGCCTTCCTTCAAGATAGCGTCGATGTGGCCGGGCTCGGCGGTAAGCTCGCGGTAGCGCTCCTGGAGGGGGCGCAGGCCCTCTACCACCACCTCGGCCAGGGCCTTCTTGAAGTCCCCGTAGCCCTTGCCCTCAAACTCCGCCTCGATGGTCTTTTCCTTCTGGCCGGTCATGGAGTGGTAGATAGTGAGCAGGTTATAGATGCCGGGGCGGCCCTCGTCGAAGACGACGTCGCGCTGCGAGTCCGTCGTCGCCTTCATTATCTTGCTGCGGATAGCGTCGGGGGGGTCGAGCAGGGCGATGGAATGGCCGGCACCCATCTCGCTGCCGCTCATCTTTTTGGTGGGGTCGTCCAGCCCCATGATGCGCGCGCCCACGTCCGGGATAATGGGCTCCGGCAGCCGGAAGGTCTCGCCGTAGATACTGTTGAAACGCTGGGCGATGTCCCGGGTCAGCTCCACGTGCTGTTTCTGGTCGTCGCCCACCGGGACGCAGTCGGTCTGGTAGAGGAGGATATCGGCGGCCATCAGCGAGGGGTAATCGAAGAGCCCCACGCTGACCTGCCCTTTCTGTTTCTCCGCCTTTTCCTTGAACTGGGTCATGCGGTACATCCAGCCCATGGGGATAAAGCAGTTGAGAATCCAGGCCAGCTCGGCGTGGGCGGCCACGTGCGACTGGACGAAGATGATGGAGCGCGCCGGGTCGATGCCGGCGGCCATGAGCAGCCCGGCGAACTCGCGCGTCCGTCCCTGGAGCAGCCTGGGGTCCTGCGGGACGGTGATGGCGTGCAGGTCGACGACGCAGAAGATGTTATCGTATTCTTCCTGCATGGCTGCCCAGTGCCGGATGGCCCCCAGGTAGCGGCCGATGTGAATCTCGCCGGTGGGCTGGATGCCGGAAAAGACGCGCTTTTTCATCGGTAACTCCCTCCAAGCGAGTTTAGCATAAATTCGAGGCTAGCGTAAAGATGGTTTGACGGTACGCCGGGCGAGTTGCTACCATGAATTGACCGGGGGTGAGCGTATGATAAGGAATTTTAACGGGAAAACGCCGCGGATTGCCGATTCGGTATTTATTTCCGAGGCGGCTTATATCGTGGGGGACGTGGAGATAGGGGAGGGGTCTTCCGTCTGGCCGGGGGCCGTCATCCGGGGCGATAGCGGCCGCATCGTCATCGGCAGGAATACGGCCATCGAGGACAACTGCGTCGTCCACTCCGGCAAGCCCGCCGACCCCGATACCTTCATCGGCGATAACATCAACGTGGGTCACGGGGCGGTGATTCACGGTCGTAAAATCGGCGATAACGTGCTGGTGGGCATCAATGCCGTTATTCTGCACGATGCCGTCATCGGCAATTTCTGTCTCATCGGGGCGGGCTGCGTGGTGAGCGAGGGCATGGTTATCCCGGACGGCTCCTTCGTGGTGGGCGTCCCGGCCAGGATTATAGGCAAAGTGCCGGAAAAGCAGCTGCACTGGCTGACCGGCGTGCCCGGCGAGTATGCCGAGCTGGGGAGGCGGTATAAAGAAGCGGGGTTGTAAATTCCGTCATTTCGAGTCCTCACGCTGCGCTCAGGATAAACTCCGCGAAACAATCCGCATTTCTTTACCTCACCCCCTGTGTCCCCCGCACCTTTCGAGGCTTCTAGCAGGAGAGGGGGAAATAAACGATAAGAGGGGCTTCGCCCCTCTTCGCAGAATACTCCCGTTGGGGTGGGGTGGTAAGAACTACGGGCTAAGCCGCGGATGCTGAGGGTGGCCGGGTGGGAATAGATAATACCGACGGGGTGGGGGAAGGAAGAGATTGCCACGTCGCCAGCGGCTCCTCGCAATGACAATCTGTTACATGTTGTCCGGGGCGGTCATGCCCATGAGGGTGAGGGTGCGTCCCAGGACGAGCTTGGCGGCCTTGACCAGCTTGAGGCGGGCCCCGGTGAGGCAGGCATCATCCGAGACGACCCGGCATTGCTTGTAGAAGGAGTGAAAGACGGTGGCCAGCTCCTGGGCGTAGTAGGTGAGGTGGTGGGGCTCCAGCGTAGTAGCGACGGTCTCGATGGTTTCCGGCAGGAGCAGCATCTTGCGGATGAGGGTCAGCTCTGGCTCGGTGGTGAGCAGCGAGATGTCGCCGTCGCTGTCGTCGGCGCCCCTTTCCCCGGCCAGGCGCAGGATAGAGGCGATGCGGGCGTGGGCGTACTGGACATAATACACGGGGTTGTCGGCCGACTGCTTCTTAGCCAGCTCCAGGTCAAAGTCCATCTGGGCATCGGCGGTGCGCGAGAGGAAGAAGAAGCGGCAGGCGTCGGCCCCCACCTCCTCCACCAGATCCCGGAGGGTGATGATATCGCCGCTGCGCTTGGATATTTTCACCACCTCGCCGCCGCGCCTTAGCGTGACCATCTGCGAGATGATGACGGTGAGGCGCTCCGGGTCGATGCCCAGCGCCCCGACCACGGCCTTCATCCGGGAGACGTGCCCCATGTGGTCGGCGCCCCAGATATCGATGACCCGGTCGAACTTACGCTCCAGGAACTTGTTGTAGTGGTAGGCGATGTCGGTGGCGAAATAGGTGGGCGTGCCGTCGCTGCGGACGACAACGTTGTCCTTGTCCTCCCCCAGCGCCGTGGAGACGAACCAGGTGGCGTCCTCCTTCTCGGCGAGGTGGCCGTCCCGCTTGAGCCGGGCCATGACCGACTGGTACTGCTTGTTATCGTGGAGGGACTGCTCGGAGAACCAGACGTCGAAGGTGACGCCCAGCATCTCCAGGTCGTCCTCGATTTCGGCCAGCATCCGCTTCAGGCCGATTTGCCCCAGCCTCTCGATAAGCTGCTTTTCGCCCAGTTTCTCCAGGCTCTGGCCTTCCTTGGCGATAATATCTTTGACCATCGCCACGATGTACTCGCCGAGGTAGCCGTCGGCGGGCATCTCGGCCTCGTGGCCGGTGGCCTGGCGGTAGCGGGCGTAGAGCGAGCGGCGGAAGGCGTCTATCTGGTTGCCGGCGTCGTTGATGTAGTATTCTTTTTCCACCTCGTAGCCGGCGGCGCTGAGGGCGTTGGCCAGGGCGCTGCCCAGCACGGCGCCGCGCCCGTGCCCCACGTGCAGGGGGCCGGTGGGATTGACGGAGACGAACTCTATCTGGATGCGCTGGCCGCCGCCGAGGGCGATATTGCCGTAGCTATCGCCGCTGGCCAGGATATCGTCCAGCTGGGCGGTGAGCCACCGGCTCTTGAGGGTGAAGTTGATGAAACCCGGCGGGGCGACGCTGACGCTTTCGATTTCCTCGAAGGGGGAGATGAAAGCGGCGATTTCCCCGGCGATGGCCAGGGGGCTCATGCCCACGGCCCGGGCCAGCTTGAGGGAGATGGAGGAGGCGTAGTCGCCGTGCTCCGGGTTCTGGGGGCGCTCGATGACGATTTCCGGCAGGCTCACCGTGGGCAGCTTGCCCGCCTGCTGCGCCGCGACGATGGCCTGGGTGATAATATCGATGATGGTCTGTTTGAGCATTAAAGTTTATAATCCTGTTTACGAGGCCAAACCGATGCCTAAATTATAACATAACTCAAATATACTGTCATTGCGAGCGAAGCGAAACAATCTATATTATTCAACCTCACCCCCTGTGTCCCCCGCACCTTTCGAGGCGTTCCGCAGGAGAGGGGGAATATATTTGAAAAAGAGGGGCTTCGCCCCTCTTAAACGCTCCGGGGGGTAAAGGGGTGGTATATCTAGGCAAAGCCGCCGATGCCCCGAGGGCGGCCAGGTGGGAAAAGATAACTCCGAAGGGGGCAAAGGGGGGCGGAAACGCCCCTTTGATATACGTTAGAAAAATGTTTGGAAAATATTTGGAAACACCCCCGTTGCCAGCCTCAAAATCGTATTGACAATGGTAAACCCTTATGATAGACTTATATTTGTATATGGTGAAGGCAGAGACATAGCAAGCTAAACTGGTGGCAAATAACCAGACAAATGAGGTCTGGTGGCAAAACCGCCAGACCTTTTCTTTTGCCTTCCGCACCTTAACAACTGAATATAGAGGGTCTAATATCAAACCTGAAGCAGGTCAAGCGGTAAGGGCATACGGTGGATGCCTTGGCATCAAGGGCCGAAGAAGGGCGTGGCAAGACTGCGATAAGCCCCGGCGAGCTGTCTAGTAAGCCTAACCGGGGATTCCCGAATGGGGCAACCCGG
>DAOUEH010000003.1:0-2447 GCA_034430635.1 Dehalococcoidales bacterium
CGGGCAGGCTGAATCCCAGCGCCGCCCCCGCCGCCAGCAGGGCCCCGCCGAGCCAGAAGACCGCCCGGTAACCGGCCCGGGCGGCCACCACCCCGCTCAGGCCGTAGCCCACCAGGGTCGCCGCCGCCATAGCCATGCCATAGAAGGCCATCGCCCGCCCCCGCCGCTCCGCGCCGCCGTGATAGGCCACCGCCGACATCGTCGCCGGGCCCACTACCCCGCCGGTGAGTCCGTGCAGCACCCGCACCAGGGCCAGGTGCACCGGCAGGCGGCACAGCGTGTAGAGGCACATGCTGGCGGCATCGCCGATAAGTCCGGCGATGAGGGGCAGGCGGTAGCCGAGTTTATCCACCAGCCGGCCCAGGAAGATATTGGCCGGGGTATTGATGATGGAGTAAAGGCCGACAATGAGCCCGACGCTGCCGATGCCGGCGCCGAGCTCGTGGGCGTAGAGGGCCATTACCGGAATCAGCAGGTGGGTATCCAGAAAACCGACGAAGGTAACGACAGAGAGCACAGGGATGGCGTTTTTCACCCGGGGAAGCGTAATTTTGTTCATCCGCCCAGCCTAAGCAAGGATACACCACAACACCTACCTTGTTCAACCGGCCCCCGCTTGCTATAATGTAACGAAAGGTAACCAGAGGTAGGATGAGTAAAGCCGCCAAAAAAATAGCTAAATTGCCCTACCGGCGCATCGTCGTCAAGATGGGCACGCGCCTGCTCACCGGCGGCGGCGACCGCCTCGACGAGGCGGTGGTGGCCGGACTGGTGGCCCAGGTGGCCGGCCTCCACGGGCAGGGCGCCGAGCTGGTGCTCGTCTCCTCCGGGGCCATCGCCGCCGGCCGCGACCGGCTGGGGCTGACCGGGAAAATCCGGGGCATACCCTACAAGCAGGTGCTGGCCTCGGTGGGCCAGGGCCGCCTGATGAACACCTACGACGGCCTCTTCGCCCGGCACGATATTGCCGTGGGGCAGGCCCTCCTCACCAAAGGGGACCTGGCCGACCGCGCCGGCTACCTCAACGCCCGCAATACCCTGCTGGCGCTGCTGGAGATGGGAGTCGTCGCCATCGTCAACGAGAACGACGTCATCTCCATCGACGAAATCAAGGAGGCCAAGTTCGGCGATAACGACAACCTCTCGGCCATGGTGGCCAACCTCATCGACGCCGATATGCTCATGCTCCTGACGGACATCGGCGGCCTGTACACCGCCGACCCCACCCGCGACCCCTGGGCCAAACTCGTCCCCCTGGTAACGCATATCGACGCCAGCGTAAGAAGGCTGGGGGCCGTCACCCGCTCCAACCTGGGCACCGGCGGCATGGTCACCAAGATAGAGGCCGCCGCCCTGGCCACCGCCTCCGGGGTGCACGTGGTCATCGCCGACGGCCGTGAGCCCGATATCATCACCATGCTCGCCTCCGGCGAGCCCATCGGCACCCACTTCCCCCCGACCACCAGCAAGCTCGAAAGCCGCAAGCGCTGGATGCTCTCCGGCCTCTGCACGCGGGGCAAGCTGATTATCGATACCGGCGCCGCCACGGCGCTCCGCAAACAGAACCGCTCGCTCCTGGCCGCGGGCATCCAGAAGGCCGAAGGGCGCTTCGCCCGGGGTGACATCGTCGCCATCCACGACGCCGGGGGCAGCTATCTCGGCTGCGGCATCGTCAACTACTCTTCCGGCGATATCGGCGTCATCCAGGGGTCGCACTCGAATAAAATAGCCGGTTTACTCAGCTTTGATTACGGCCCGGAAGTCGTCCACCGTAATAACCTGGCGCTATCGGAAAGGGAGGAGCCCAGTGAGCTTAGGCAGACTGTACCAGTCCAGCGATGAGCAGCTCATCGCCGCGGTTAACTATAACTTTCAGCACGAGGAGCCCCAGCGGTGGTGGGGGGAGTTGACGCTGGTGGAATTCGTGCGCCTCAAGGACGGCAGCGGCTATATCCTGGAGCTGGAAGACGGCCGCCGGGGCCGCTGCTCCCTCAAGAAAAGGGTCAACCGGGCGGTCACCAGCCTCCCGCCCCGCTATGTTTACCACTTCACCGGCAACACCAAGTTCGAGTACTAGGGAAAGGGGATAAAGCGGCGGGAGGGAGAATGGATTTAAAATATATCAACGGTATGGGCACACTATACGATGCTACTGAAAAACAAATAGCAGCTAAAGTTGAGTATAATATTCACTATTCCCCCCAAACCAAATACGCTCTTGCAGAGTGGTACGGAAACTTTGTACTTGAAGTTAACAATGTCGTTTCTATAGGTGACGACTATATTCTTGTCTTAAATGATAAGCGAAAAGGGGAAATATATATTAATAATGTGAAGAGGCAATCTGATACAACAATCTATTATGGATTTCGTGGAAAAGGCCCCCTTAAATAGTATGCGGGCGTCTTAAGAGGGGTGCAGCCCCTCTTTCTTTTAACTCCCCCTCT
>DAOUEH010000004.1:0-28924 GCA_034430635.1 Dehalococcoidales bacterium
AAAAGTCGAAGCGCAGGCGCTCCGGGGCCACCAGCGAGCCGCGCTGCTGGATGTGCTCGCCCAGCACCTCTTTGAGCGCCGCCTGCAAAAGATGCGTGGCGGTGTGGTTGCGGGCGATATCGCGGCGGCGGTCGATGTCTACGACAGCGTTTACCACATCATTAACGGATAAAGTCCCCTCGACAACCTTACCCTGATGAATGTTGATATCCGGTGGGATGAGTATGGTATCGGTAACCATAAACTTGCCATTCGGGCCGATAATCTCGCCGGTATCGCCCACCTGCCCGCCCATCTCGGCGTAGAACGGCGTGGCATCCAAGACGATGCTGCTCTCTTGTTCTACCCCCACGGTATCTATCTCTTTACCGTCAACCAGCAGTCTGACAATATTAGCTTTTTGTTCAAGATGATGGTAACCGACAAATTGTACTCTTGGTGCGACCTTAATCTTAAGAGTAGTATCAGCTAGTTTAACCCAACCTGAATCAAACTTGTGGGCCGCCCGCGCCCGCTGGCGCTGCTTACTCATCTCCTTTTCAAAACCGGCCATGTCCACGCTGAAACCGGCCTTTTCCACAATTTCCCGCGTCAACTCCACGGGGAAGCCGTAGGTATCGTAGAGGCGGAAGGCGTCGGCGCCGGAGACCTTTTTCGCCTTCTTATGCGTCGCCAGCAGGCCGTCGATAATCTCCAGCCCCGTCTTGAGCGTCTCCTCGAAGCGGCTCTCTTCGAGCCGGATGGCCTTGAGGATGAAATCGCGGCGTTTGGCAAGCTCGGGGTAGACCTTGCCCATCTTCGCGATGGCCACCCCGGCCACCTCGGCCAGGAAGGGCTTGTCCAGCCCCAGCCGCATCCCGTAGAGGGTGGCCCGGCGCAGCAGCCGCCGCAGCACGTAGCCCCGCCCCTCGTTGGAGGGGTTTACCCCGTCGGCGATGAGAAAGGCCAGGGCGCGGCCGTGCTCGGCCACCACCCGCAGGGCGGCGTCGTCCTCGGGGTCGGCGCCGTACTTCTTGCCGGTGAGTCCGGCGACTTTCTCCAACAGGGGGGCGAAAATATCGGTGTCATAGACGTTATCGGTGCCCGTCATGACCATGACGATTCGCTCCAGCCCCATGCCGGTATCGATATTGGGGTGGGGCAAGGGGGTACGCTGGCCCGCCTCGTCCTGGTTATACTGGGGAAAGACCAGGTTCCATATCTCCTTGAAGCGCCCGCACTCGCAGTTGGGCCCGCAGTCCGGCTTGCCGCAGCCGGTTGCTTCGCCGAAATCGTAGTGAATCTCGCTGCAGGGCCCGCACGGCCCGGAAGAGCCCGCCGGCCCCCAGAAGTTGTCCTCCTCGCCGCAGCGGATAATCTTTGCCTCCGGCACGCCGATATCCCGCCAGTAGCCGAAGGACTCGTCGTCGTCGAGATAAATAGTAACCCAGAGTTTCTCGGGCTCCAGCTTCATGCGTTCCGTGAAGAACTCCCAGGCCCAGGCGATGGCCTCCTGCTTGAAGTAGTCGCCAACGCTGAAGTTGCCCAGCATCTCGAAGAAGGTGAGGTGGATGGCGTCGCCGACGGACTCGATATCGGTAGTGCGGAAGCACTTCTGGCACGAGGCCAGGCGGCGGCTGGGGGGCCTGGCCTCCCCCAGGAAATAGGGTTTTATCTGCACCATGCCCGCCGTCGTCAGGAGCAGGGTAGGGTCGCCCTTGGGTATCAGGGGGGACGAGGGGATGACCTTGTGCCCCTTCTCCTCGAAGAATTTCAGAAAGGCGGTGCGTATTTCGTCGCTGTTCACAAAATGGCTCCAGGTAATAGGAATTACTTACCTGTAATTTTAGGTTTAAAGGGCGGCGGCTGTCAACGAGGGGTGGAATCTCAGGGTCAGCTTTATTGACAAGCCTTTAACCCCGCCTGTATCATAGAATTGTTACTATGTCTTCTAACAGCTACACAAGGAAAATTGAGTCTGCGGTCTCCGGTTGGCGGCGGCGGATTGTCGGGACAGTGTAAATAATATGGTGGTAAAACGAGACTATTACGAGGTGCTCGGGATATCCCGGGACGCCTCCACCGAGGAAATCAAGAGGGCCTTCCGCAAGCTCGCCTTCCAGTACCACCCCGACCGCAACCGCGACGACGGCGCCTCCGAGAAGTTCAAGGAGGTCAACGAGGCCTACGAGGTCCTCTCCGACGCCGATAAGCGCTCCGCCTACGACCGCTTCGGGCACAGCGGCCCGGAGAACATCTTCGGGCGGGGCTTCGAGGGGTTCGACTTCGGCAGCTTCGGCGGCTTCGGCGATATCTTCGAGGCCTTCTTCGGCGGCACAGGCACGTCCACACGCCAGTCGTCCCGGCAAGGTAACGACCTGCGCTACAAGATTGCCATCTCCTTCGAGGAGGCGGCCCTGGGCTGCGATAAGGAGATAGAGATTACCCGCACCGAGCTCTGCCCCACCTGCCACGGCAGCCGCGCCCGGCCGGGCAGCCAGCCGGTACGCTGCAGCGCCTGCGACGGCACCGGCCAGATACGCCGCGTGCAGCGCTCCATCTTCGGGCAGTTCATCAATACGGCCGTCTGCGGGGAGTGCCACGGCGAGGGCCGGGTGGTCACCGACCCCTGCAATGACTGCAGGGGCAGCGGCTACCAGAAGCAGAAGCGGCGCATCTCCGTCCGGGTGCCCGCTGGCATCGATAACGGCAACGGCATACGCCTCCGCAGCGAGGGCGAGGCCGGCACGCGCGGCGGGCCGGCGGGGAACCTCTACGTGGTCGTCGCGGTGGGGCGGCACAAGCTCTTCACCCGCGAGGGCGACGACATCCTCTACGAGCTTCCCGTCAACTTCGCCCAGGCGGCCCTGGGCACCGAGGTTGAGGTGCCCACCCTCTACGGCGATAGCAAGCTCAAGATACCCGCCGGCAGCCAGACGGGCAAGGTCTTCCGTCTCAAGGACAAGGGGATTCCCCATCTCCAGCGGCGGGGACAGGGCGACCAGCTGGTGGTGCTGCGGGTGATGACGCCCGAATCGCTGAGCAAGGAGCAGCGCAAGCTCTTCGAGGAGCTTTACAGGAGTCTCGGCTCTTAATCCGAAGGGCTGGCAGGGCGCTTCCTGCGCCGGAAGAGCGAGAAGAGGCGCCAGCGCCGCCCGGACAGCTCGTGCCGGGTGTTTCCCCCCATCAATGCCGCGGCGGCCTCTCTGGGGTCGACGCCTTCGTAAAGCACCTCGTAAATCTTTTCCGTAATCGGCATCTCCAGCCCGAGCTGCTGCGCTACGTTCCGGGCCACCATGGTGGTGTTGATGCCCTCGGCCACCTCGTTCATGGCGTCGGTTATCTCCGCCAGCGGGCGTCCCCGGGCCAGCTCATACCCCACGTAGTGGTTGCGGCTGAGCCGTGACGAGCAGGTGGTAATGACGTCCCCCAGGCCGGCCAGCCCGGAAAAGGTGAGGGGGTTGGCCCCCAGGGCCATGCCCAGGGCGGTTATCTCGGTGAGGCCGCGGGTGACGAAGGCGGCCTTGGCGTTGTCGCCGTACTCCAGCCCGTCGGCGATACCGGCGCCCAGGGCGATGATGTTCTTCAAGGCGCCCCCTAATTCCACCCCGATGACATCGGAGTTGGTGAAGACGCAGAAGTTGGGGGCGGTCAGCAGCCGCTGCGCCTTCTTGACCGTGCCTGTTTTCTCGGCGGCGGCGACGGCGGCGGCGGGGAGGCCCAGCATGATTTCCCGGGCGAGGTTGGGCCCGGAGATGACGCAGATATTCTCGTGGAAGCGGGGGTGTATCTCCTCGGCGATGACCTGGCTCATCCGCTTGTTGGAGCCTATCTCCAGCCCCTTGGAGGCGCTGATGACCAGCGTCGACCGGCCCAGGTACGGCGCCACTTGGGAGATATTCTGGCGTATCGTCGCCGAGGGCACCGCCAGGATAACGGCGCTGGCATCGTCCATGGCCTCGTCCATGAGGCTGGTAACTTTCATGCGCTCCGGCAGGCAGACGTCGGGGAAGCGGGCCTCGTCCAGGCCCTTCTTGCGTATGCGGGCGGCCTCGCGCTCGGTGCGCGCCCACAGCCTGACCTCCGCCCCCTTACCGCAGAGCAGGAGACCCAGGGTGATTCCCCAGCTGGTGGTGCCGATGACGGCGATTTTCTGCATGTTTTATCTTACCATAAGCGGGCTAGCCGGTGGGGAGGCCAGCGCTACTGGGGGTGACTGGACGAAGGCGCTGTTTTAGCCTTGGTCTTATCACCTAGCTTGCGCTCGGTGCCGGACCAGAGCCGCAGGATGTTGTCGCGGTGCATCACGTAGATGAAGATGGCCCCAATCATGGCGAAAATGACGTACTCGAAGGCGGGATAATCGGACAGGAGAAAGCTGGTTTTCGTCACGTTGAGCGACATGAGGATGATGAAGGCGGTAACGGCCCCGATGATGGAGCCGAGCGACATGTACTTGGTGATGTAGCCGATGAAAACCATGAGGATACCCCCGGCAATGGCCGCCGGCCAGTAGAGGGCGAAGAGACCGCCGAGGAAGGTGGCCACCCCACGTCCCCCTTTGAAGCGCAGGAACACCGACCAGGTATGCCCGGCGATGGCCGCCAGGGCCGCCAGCATACGGGCACTCTCGATATGGGTGAAGGGGATAAGGGCTACCGTATCGTAATTCTGGAATATCAGCCCGGCGAAGATTACCGCCAGCGCCGCCTTGCCCATGTCGAGGAGGAGCGATACGACCGCTGCCTTGCGCCCGGCGGCGCGCATGACGTTGGTCATGCCTATCTTGCCGCTGCCCACCTGCCGCACGTCCTTCTTGGCTAAGAGCCTGGCGATGAGCAGGCCGAAGGGAATGGAGCCCAGCAGGTAACCGAGGATTACCACCGCGAAATAGAGCCCGACGATCATGGTTCACCTCTCGTTTTGAAGATTAAGCGAAGCGGCGTGCCGTCAAAACCGAAGGCCTGGCGCAGCTGGTTTTCCAGATAACGGCGGTACGAAAAGTGTACCATGCGGGCATCGTTGGTGAAGAAGACGAAGGTAGGCGGGTTGACATCGGCCTGGGTGGCGTAGAACACCTTGAGGGGCTTGTGGCGGCTCCGGGGGCGGTTGTGGGCGGCCACCGCCTGCTGGACGACGCTGTTGACCCTGGCGGTGGTCAGCCGCTTCAGCCTCTCCCGGTATACCTGAGCGACCTGCGGCATTATCTTCTCCACTCCCTGTCCCGTCTTTGCCGAGGTGTAGAGCACCGGGGCGTAGGTGGCGAACTTGAAATTGCCCCTGACCAGTTTATTCCATTCGGCGAAATCTTTGTTCTCAATCAAGTCCCACTTGTTGACAATGATAATAAAGCCCTTGGCGGCCTGCTGGATGTAGCCGGCCACGTGCGTGTCCTGGGCGGTGGCTATCTCGGTGGCGTCGAGGACGAGCAGGGCGATATCCGCCCGGTCGATCGCCCTCAGCGAGCGGATGACGCTGTAGCGCTCCACCCCCGCCTGCACCTTGCCCCGCCGCCGGATACCGGCCGTATCAATAAGTAGCACACTTTGCCCCTGAAAGTCAACCGGCGTATCGACGGCATCGCGGGTGGTGCCCGGAGCATCGTCAACGATGGCGCGGCTGTCGCCCACCAGGGTATTGAGCAGCAGCGACTTACCCACGTTGGGCCGCCCTACGATGGCCACCTTGATGGCATCGGTCTCGGCCGCGGTCTCTCCCGCCGGCGGCAGCAGGGATACGACCTTATCTAAAAGCTCGGCGACGCCCCGGCCGTGATGGACGCTGACGGGTATCGGCTCGCCCAGCCCCAGTTCGTAGAACTCCAGGGCCCCGGTCTCCAGTTTATCGTTATCGGCCTTGTTGGCGGCCACTACCAGCGGCTTGCCGGCGCGGCGCAGCAGGTCGGCGATATCCAGGTCGGCGGGGTTGACGCCGTCGGTCACGTCGACGATATCGATAATCACGTCGGCGGCCCCGATGGCCTGCTCAATCTGCGCCCGGACGCCCCGGGCGACCGGGGAGCGCGGGTCTATCTCCAGGCCGCCGGTATCCACCAGGGTGAAGTCCCGGCCTCCCCAGGTGACGTCGGCCAGATTGCGGTCGCGGGTGGTGCCGGGGCTGTCCTCGGTGATGGCCAGGGGCCTGCCCGCCACCCGGTTGAGGAGGGTGGACTTGCCGGCGTTGGGCCGGCCGATAATGGCGACGATGGGTTTGGTCATTTATCTATCACCTAAAAATTCTTCCCCCCCTCCTTGACAGGAGAGGGGGACAAAGGGGGTGAGGTAGCTAACACTATTTTCTGGCCGTAAGCTCCGGAGCGACCTTGACGCTGGGGGCCTCTATCTGCGTGCGGGCGATGGTCTTGAGCTCGGTGATGGTCTCGCGGAAGTTCTCCGTAAAGGCGTTATACTCGGTGACGAAGCGGTTGTACTGGCCTACCGTTTCCTGGGATATCGGGAACTTATCGGCGATTTCACAGAACTGCTCGATGAACTCGTAATAGTGGTTATTCATGGCCCACAGCTCGTTAAGGTGGGTCTGCAGGAACACGGTGTAGCGGCGGTTCCTCAGGTCGGTCTCCACCCGGTTGATAAAGTTATCCGACCACGAATCGAAGATACGCTGCGACATGCCGCAGGCCCGGGCCCAGTCCCATACCTCGGGTTTCTCCATGCTGTAGAGGGTGTCAATCACAGCGAAGATGGAGAGCGAGGAGTTGCCCATGAAGCGGCGGTGGAAATAGGACGAAAGCTGCATCAGCCGCACTGACTGCAGCTCCAGCTCGTTCTTGCGGGCGTTGATGATGGCCACCACCAGCCCGATACAGAGGATAACGATAAGCGAGGGGACGACGGCGGTATAGGGGATGACGTCGTAGAAAATCAGGGAGATAACGGCCACGGCGGTAATCAGGGCGGGGTACCAGCCGCGGCTTAATATGGATCGTAACATAACGCCTCCAGCTCTAGTAGTCGGGCAGGGATATCTCCAGGCCGCCCAGCATCTCCGCCAGCAGCGCCTTCTGGGCGTGCAGCCGGTTTTCCGCCTGGTCGAAGACGACCGATTGCGGGTCGTAGATGATGCCTTCGGCCACCTCCTCGCCGTGGTGGGCGGGGAGGGGGTGCATCAGCAGGGCGTCTTCGCTGGCCAGGCCCATCAACTCCTCGTTTACCTGGTAGCCCGCGAAGACGCGGCGGCGCTCGGCCGCCTCGGCCTCCTGGCCCATGCTGGCCCAGACATCGGTATAGACGACGTCGGCGCCGGCGGCGGCCTCCTTCGGGTCCTCGGTGCATACTATCGTGGTTTCGCTGGCGGCGGCGAGGCCGCGGGCCGTCTTGAGCACGGTCTCGTCGACGCTGTAGCCGGGCGGCGAGGCGATTCGGAAGTCGGCGCCGCAGAGGGCGGCGGCCAGCATCAGGCTGTGGGCGGTATTGTTGCCGTCGCCGATATAGGCGATGGTGAGACCTTCCAGCGTCTCTTTGTGCTCGTAAATGGTGAGCATATCGGCCAGCGCCTGGCAGGGGTGTTCTAAATCTGAAAGGGCGTTGATAACGGGTATGCGGGCGTGGCTGGCCATGACCTCCAGCGTCTCGTGGGAGAAGGTGCGGGCGGCGATGGCATTGGCGTAGCGGCTGAGCACGTGGGCCACGTCCGCCACGGCCTCGCGCTGGCCCAGCCCCACCTCCTCCGGGGAGAGATAGATGCAGTGCCCCCCCAGCTGGCGCATGGCCACGTCGAAGCTCACCCGCGTCCGCGTGGAGGGTTTCTCGAACATGAGGACGAGGACTTTCTCGCTGAGCAATGTGCTCCAGGGCCCGGCCTTCATGGCGACGGCGCTATCCAGGAGGCGCCGGATTTCGGCACTGTCCAGGTCGGCGATGGAAAGGAAGTCTTTGGCGTTCAAAATAGCCTCCCGTATGGAGATAGTATAGCACGAAAAGGGGCTTCTTAACAGGGGTGGGTGGGAGCAGAGTATACCGAAATGATTGCTGCCTCACCCCCTGTGTCCCCCTCTCCAAGCCGGGCTATTAGAATACCCTTTATCCTTTGTTTGGAGAGGGGGAATTTAGTATAAAAAGAGGGGCTTTGCCCCTCTTAAACACCCCGTGGGGTGAGAACGTGCTCCTCTCTTATGATGGTGGGGGGTAAAGGGGTGGAATAACTACGGACTAAGCCGCAGATGTGCCGAGGGCGGCAGGGTGGGAATAGATAACTCAGATGGGGTGGAGGGGATATAGAAACCCCGTGCTTGACACGAGGGGAGATACTTGAATACTATGCATCTATGCAGGAGGTGTGTCATGGCCGAAAGTGAGAAATTTACGGTATCCGGAGCCCAGGTAATGGCCAAGATAAAAGAGCTTATCCGCGAGGGTAATATCCGCCGCGTGCGCCTCATCCACGACGATAAAACTATCTTCGATATCCCGCTATCTATCGGCGCGCCGGCCGCCGCCGCGGGCATTATCGCCCTGCCGGTGCTGGCGGCCATCGGGGCCTTCGCGGCGCTGGTGACCGAGTGCACCATCGAGGTGGAGAAGGTGGCGGAAAAGTAGGCGATAGGCCAGACCAATATCGCTTTGGAGAGACTAAATGCCGCAGCTGGTAAAAGGTGGCAAGTACGTCTACGGCCTGTCGGTGATAAGCCCGGAAGGCAATATCCTGATACCGCCGGAGGCGATGGAGGAGTATAACTATCGGGCGGGCGATAAGGTTATCATCATCAACGGGAGCCGTACATCGGGCGGTTTCGGCCTCACCAAAACGGATATCTTGAAGAAGTCGGCGCTGAGCGCCCTGATAAGCGACCTGCCCAGGTTGACGGAATATGCCGTACCCGAGGGGGAAATTGTACGAAACCGCGGTAGGCTATTCTGCTGGACGGCAATCGGTAGCGGCGGCGGCATCCGTCTTCCCCTGGAAACGCTGGGCGAATACGGGCTGAGGCCGGGGGACAGGCTGGCCGTGGGCCGGGGCAGCTATCTTTCCATTGCCTTTATCGCCCGGGGGACTATTTTAGAGGAAGCCTTGAGACACCCGCAGCTGGAGGTTTTCGGAGACTAAGTGGTAGAAATAATCCTGGTGCGTCACGGCGAGACGGAGTGGAACGCCTCGCAGGTATTCCGGGGGAGGGCGGACGTGCCCCTCAACACCAACGGGCTGCGACAGGCGGAGCGCCTGGGTGAATATCTGGGCAGTACGAAGCTCGACATCGTCTACTCCAGCCCCCTGAGGCGGGCGGTGGCGACGGCGCAGGCCATCGCCGGGCCGCAGGGATTGGAGGTGAACGTGGTGGATAACCTCACCGACTTCGACTACGGGGAGTGGCAGGGCTTATCTCTCGGCGAGGTCAGGGAGAGATACCCGGAGCTCTACCGCGACTGGCAGGATACCCCCGAGCAGGTAAGGATGCCCGGCGGCGAGACCCTGGCGGAGGTGCGGGCGCGGGCCATGCCTTTCGTGGAGGACGCCGTGATGCGCTGCGGGGAGGGCAGGATTTGCTTCGTATCTCACCGGGTCGTCGCCAAGGTGCTCATCTGCGCCCTGCTGGGGCTGAACGATTCCCATTTCTGGAATATCCGGCTGGACACGGCGGGTATCACCCGCTTCTCCTGCGGCGATGGCAGGGTGGTGGTCACCGCCCATAACGATACCTCGCACCTGCGCCCCCTCGCGGCCGAGCCGCCGCCGGATTTCTGAATACCGGCCGCGCCCCCCTTTACAGGGCGCCCTATTGGGTTTACAATGCCCTTAGAGATACTCTGAAACGGGGGTGGTTACCATGAGCATCGAATGGTTCCGTGACCTGGTAATATGCATCTTCGGTCTGGGAGCGACGCTATGCGTTATTTTCCTGGGGGTGCTGGCGTTTATACTTTATTGTCGCCTCATGCCGATACTGGACTCCGTCAAGAAGACGACCAAAACCGTGCAAAACTTCACCTCCCGTGTCGAAGAAGAAGTGGCCGGGCCCCTGGCGAAGGTGGTTTCCTTCGTTCAGGGGGTCAGGGCGGCCGTCGGCATGGTGGGTAGGCTTACCAAGGATAAGGAGGAAGACTAATATGAATGAGAGGGATTCTAGCCACTTTGCCCTGGGTTTTCTTCTCGGTGCCGTCGCCGGGTTGGCCATCGGTTTTCTCTACGCGCCCAAGGCGGGCAGGGAAACCCGGGCGATGCTCAAGGAGAAGGGCGGCGAGGTGAAGGAAAAGGCCAAGGAGATAGCCGCCAAGGCCAAGGAGAAGGTCAAGGAAAAACTAACGCATAAAGAAGCGTAGGGACAGCCTCCGGGTACGGTAATCATTGACGAATCCACTGGTTAAACACTGGCGCCTCATTGCCCTGGCGCTGGGCATCGTGCTGTTGCTCTGGGTTCTCTACATGTGGAGAACCTTCGTGCTGCCTTTTGCCATCGGGCTGGTGCTGGCCTATCTCCTCATGCCGCTGGTCACCTGGCTGGAGGGGATACTCCTCCCGCGGCGTAAGTGGGCCGGGTTCAAACGCGTCATCTCCGTCCTGGTGGCCTTTCTTTTACTCATCTGCATCGTCGGCGGCTTTCTCTACATCGTCGTTACTGCCGTCATCGATGCCTCGCTGCTGCTGGTGGAGAGCGCCCCGTACTTCTTTACCCAGAGTATCGCCCAGGTGCAGGACTGGTTCGAAGGCATCATCGCGTCACTCCCTGCCGAAATACAGGAGCAGGTAACCCAGGGACTCCTCGATGCCGCCGGGTCCGCCGGCGAGGCGATTCGCGATTATTTACTGAACTCGATAGGGTCTCTCTCCGGCACGTTCAGCACCATTCTCGGTTTTGCCGTGCTGCCCTTCTTCCTCTTCTACCTCCTCAAGGACTCGGAAAAGCTGAGGAAGGGGCTGGTTTCCTGGCTGCCTCCGGCCGCCGCCGAGCACGGTCGCAACGTCATGGGTATCTTGGAAACCGTGCTGGGGCGGTATATACGGGCGCAGCTCATGCTGGGGATTATCGTCGGCTACTTTTCTTTCATCGGCCTCATGCTGCTCAAGGTGCCCTTCCCGCTGGCGCTGGCCCTGCTGGCCGGGGTGTGCGAGATGATACCCACGCTGGGGCCGTGGATAGGCGGCGGCGTGGCGGTGCTGGTCTCGCTGGCGATGGCGCCGGAGAAGGCGCTGTGGGTGGCCGTGCTTTACCTGGGCATCCAGCTGGTGGAGAACAACCTGCTCGTGCCCAAGGTACAGAGCGCCTACCTGCGCATCCACCCCGCCGTGATGATTGTGCTGCTGGTCTTCGGGGCGTACATCGCCGGTTTCTGGGGGATTGTGCTCATCGGGCCGCTGGCGGCCTTATTAGTGGAAATTGTCCGCTACGTGCGCGACCACTACCGGCGGCAGGACATGATGGTGGAGGAGGAGACCGCCGAGGCCGAAGGGGCGGGCTGAGAACCATGGACCGGATACGCTAATCGGTCACGTCACGCCGAATGAATATCAAGAAAGCAACGATGATACTGGCCGCGCCATAGGCCAGAGATAAGATAAGCGCCGTTGAGTACTCTATATTAAACGTGCCGCCCGATGCCAGGGCACCGAGCACCGTGGCCGGGAGTTTTGTCCCAATAGACTCCGCGAATTGCCCTATCAGCAACTCGAATATCAGCAGGAATCCCACTCCAGCGGATATGGAAATTGCCGCCGAGCGTGTCGTTATTGCCAGTACGCCGCCAATTAATCCCCAGATGATAGTTGCCAGGGAGATGTTGGCAAAGCCAACTAACAGGTCGCGTATTCCCGGCCAGCTCAGCCAGGCATCCACCGGTATGTTCTCGCCGGGTGCCAGCGCCAGCGATACGATTGCTGTCACCGCGGCTGCCCCGGCGGTTATAAGAACAACAAAGGAAGATAATGCCAGCAACTTTCCGAAGAAAAGTAGAAAACGGTTGGGTTCCGTGACGAGGAGAATCCTGATAGTACCCTTTTCATAATCGCGGGCTATGTTGGTGGCGAATATAGCGAGCGCAATTAGACCGATGAACGATGAGGCGGAATAGATACCAATAATCCACCCACCCGGTGCTGCCAGTTCTTCCGGCCCCGGTGCGACGCCAAAAGGCCCGCGAAACTGGCCAGCGCCTGTCGCGGCATCCGTAAAATTGAAAATGGTGCCCATAAGCGCAAACAATATTACCGGCCCCATCCATCCCAATAGGGTAGCCGGTCGCGCAATCTTGAGCCATTCCGATAAAAACACACGGTTCATTATTTCGCTACCTCACCGCGCGTCATGCTCAGAAATATATCTTCGAGAGATTCACATTGGGGTCGTAATTCCCGCAAGTTGACCCCTTGAGACACAGCCAGCCGGTTCAGCTCGGAGCTCCATTCCTTCGGGGCGGTGATGATAATAGCATCATCCTCCTGACGGAGCAGATGACCAGCCTTGCGAACGACCTCGATGAGCCGTGGCAAATCCGCCGTGTTTTCGGGCGCCGCATATACAGCTTCACAGGCTTTTTGCATAATATCCGCAAGTTCTCCGGCGAATACCAGTTTGCCGTTATGAATCATGACAAGACGGTCTGCTTCGGCCTCCACTTCGGAGAGTAGATGAGTAGAGACGAAAACAGTCTTCCCTGAGCTACCAATCTGCTGAAGGAGGTTCCTGATTTCGACGATACCGGCCGGGTCAAGGCCGTTGGTCGGTTCGTCCAGGATAAGCAATTCCGGGTTGGGGAGTAATGCTATGGCTATACCCAGTCGCTGTTTCATTCCCATTGAGTAGTTCGCTACCTTATCACTGGCACGCGACGACAACCCGACCATTTCCAATGCCCGCGGTACCTGTTCAGGGGGAAACCCTCCAAGCTTAGCCAGGGCTCTGAGATTATTGGAGCCGCTGAGACCAGGGTAGAATACGGGTGATTCGATAAGGGCACCGACTTTATTCATATAAGCCGATGGAGAGCAGATACCGTGACCGAGAACTCCGGCATTACCGCCCGTGGGCTTAATCAGGCCAAGTAGCATACGAATCGTGGTACTTTTACCGGCTCCATTCGGCCCGACAAAACCGATAACACCGCCACGCGGCATCTCAAAAGTCAGGCCATCGACTGCCTTCAGCTTTCCGAACGTTTTCGTAAGACCGCTAGCCGACAATGCCGGACCATCACCAATATTTACATGAGAGAGCTTCTTCACAGTATCTAGAATTATAGTAATAGAACCCGGCGGCGTCAAGTAATTATCCCCCTTATACCCCTTTGCCTCCCCACTCTGTTATAATTGAGCTATGGAAAAGCCGCGGCTCGTCCTCTTCGATGGCAACGCCATCGTCCACCGCGCCTACCACGCCTTCGGGGCCACCAAGTACCGCCAGGCCCGGCCGCTGACCGTCTCCAAAACGGGCGAGGTCGTCAGCGCCGTCTACGGCTTCGCCCAGATGCTCCTCAAGGTCTTGAGCGAGCTCAAGCCCACCCATTACGCCATCGCCTTCGATACCAAGGCGCCCACCTTCCGCCACGAGCTTTTCGACGCGTACAAGGCCCACCGCCCACCGACGCCGGAAGACCTGATAAGCCAGCTCGACCGGGTGAAAGACCTGGTGAAGGCATTTAAAATCCCCATCTTCGAGCTGGACGGGTACGAGGCCGACGACGTGCTGGGCACGCTGAGTAACCAGGCGGCCAAAGAAAAAGTCGAAACCGTCATCGTCACCGGGGACGCCGATACCATGCAGCTCGTCTCCCCGGAGGTAAAGGTGCTCTACCCGAAGGCCGGCCGCACCTTCAGCGATACCACCCTCTTCGACGAGGCGGAGGTGGCCGCGAAATACGGCGTGGGGCCGGGGCACATCGCCGACCTCAAGGCCCTGGTGGGCGACCCCTCCGATAACATCCCCGGCGTGCCCGGCATCGGCCAGAAGACGGCCGTGAAGCTCATCAGCCAGTTCGGCTCCGTCGAAGATATCTACGAGCACCTGGATGAGGTCGCCCCGCCCAAGACGAAAGAGATACTGGCCAGGAGCGAGCCAATCGCCCGCCGCAGTAAAGTGCTGGCAACCATCGTTACCGGGGCGCCGGTTAATCTGGACATGGATGCCTGCCGGGCGAGCCAGTACGACCGGCAGCAGGTGGCCGATTTCTTCCGCGAGATGGAGTTCTACAGCCTGCTCTCCAAGCTGCCCGGCGGCGAGGAAGAGGCGACCGTGGCGGTCGAGGCCAGCCCGGCCGGGGGCGACTACCGCACCGTGGCCAGTACGGCGGAGCTGGACGAGCTCATCGGGGAGCTTACGTCGGCGAGGGCTTTTGCCTTCGATACGGAGACGACCGGCCTCAACCCGATGACGGCGGGGCTGGTGGGCATATCGCTGGCGGTCAAGCCGGGGCGGGCCTGCTACATCCCGGTAGGGCATATTATTCTGGACGAAATTACCCAGCTGCCGCGCCAGCAGGTAATCGAGCGGCTGAAACCCATCTTCGAGGACGGGAAGATAACCAAGCTGGCCCACAACGCCAAGTTCGACATGATGGTGCTGGCCGAGGCCGGGGTGGAGGTAAAGGGGCTTGCCTTCGACAGCATGATTGCCGCCCACCTCCTCGGCGAGAAGTCTCTGGGGCTCAAGGCGCTGGCCTTTGCCAAACTCGCCACCGAGATGACGCCCATTAAAGACCTTATCGGGAGCGGCGCCAAGCAGATTTCGATGGCCGAGGTTGACATAAGGCAGGCCACCGACTACGCCGCCGCCGACGCCGACATGACCCTGCAATTGGCCAGATTATTGGAAAAAGAACTGCAGAAAGAGGGCCTGACGAAGCTCTTCACCGAGGTCGAGATGCCGCTGGTACCGGTGCTGCTCCTCATGGAGAGGAACGGCGTGGCCGTGGACGCGGCCATGCTCAAGGAGATGTCGCAGGTGCTCGGAGGGCAGGTGGCCGTACTGGAGCGAAAGATATACGAAGAGGCCAAGCACGAGTTCAACATCAACTCCCCGCTCCAGCTGGGCAAGGTGCTCTTCGAGGAGATGCAACTCCCCACGACGCGGCGCGGCAAGGGCAAGTACTCCACCGAGGCTTCGGTCATGGAGGAGCTCAGGCCCGTCCACCCCATCGCCGGCTATATTTTAGAGTACCGCCAGCTTACCAAGATAAAGTCCACCTACATCGATACCCTGCCGGCCCTGGTGAACCCGAAGACGGGCCGGATTCATACCAGCTTCAACCAGACCCGCACCACCACCGGGCGCCTCTCGTCCTCCGACCCCAACATGCAGAATATCCCGGTGCGGGGGGAGCTGGGGGGGCAGGTGAGGCAGGCCTTCGTCGCCCCGGCGGGGACGCTCCTGCTGGGCGGGGACTACTCGCAGATTGACCTGCGCGCCCTGGCGCACCTCTCCGGGGACGAGGCTCTGATACAGGCCTTCCGGAACGACGAGGACATCCACGCCGCCACGGCCTCGCGGCTCTTCGGCGTACCGCCGGAGCGGATAACGGCCGACCAGCGTCGCTTCGCCAAGACGGTCAACTTCGGCGTTATCTACGGCATGAGCGGCTACGGGCTGGAGCAGGCCACCGAGCTCTCCCGAGAGGAGGCGGGCAAGTTTATCAAGGCCTACTTCGAGAAGTATCCCGGCGTCCGCCGGTACCTGGACGCCACCAAGGAGCGGGCGCACCGCGACGGCTACGTGCAGACGCTGCTGGGGCGGCGGCGCTATATCCCCGATATCCACTCCGCCAACCGGCAGGTACGCGAGGCCGCCGAGCGTATGGCCATCAACATGCCGGTGCAGGGCACGTCCGCCGATATTATCAAGATTGCCATGATTGACCTGGCGCGCGAGATGGAGAAAAAGAGGCTCAAGAGCAAGATGCTCCTCCAGGTGCACGACGAGCTGGTCTTCGAGGTGCCGGAAGGCGAGATGGAGACCATGCGCGCTCTCGTGCTGGAAGTAATGGAAGCGGCCGTCAAGCTCAACGTGCCCCTCAAGGTGGATACCAAGGCGGGTAAGAACTGGGGGGAGATGAAGTAGGCCGATGCCCGAGCTCCCCGAAGTGGAAACGATTAAGAACGAGCTGCTGCCCCACATTATCGGGCGGACGATAACCGGCGTCACCCTGTTCTGGGAGCGCATCGTGCGCCGCCCCGCCGTCGCGGAGTTCGTCCGGCACGTCGTCGGGCAGGAAATCACCGGGCTCACCCGGCGGGGCAAGTACCTCTTCTTTCACCTCGGCGGCGGCGGGCTGCTCGTGATGCACCTGAAAATGACCGGCTCCTTGCTCATCGACCCGGCCGAGGACAGGTTCACGCGCGCTATCCTGGAGCTGGATAACGGCACCGCCCTGCATTTCTGGGACCCGCGCAAGTTCGGGGTGATGTGGCTGGACGACAGCGAGGACGCCGTGGCCGCCAGGCTGGGCCCGGAGCCACTGGAGGCAGCCTTCACCCCGGAGGTGCTGGCGGGGCGGCTGCGTAACCGGAAGGCCCCGGTCAAGCCGCTGCTCCTCGACCAGGGGGTAATCGCGGGCATCGGCAACATGTACGCCGACGAGGCCCTCTTCGGCGCCAGGATTCACCCGCTGCGTCCGGGGGGGAGCCTCACCGGGGAGGAAATAGCCCGGCTCCATGCCTCCATCCGCCGCGTGCTGCGCAAGGCCCTGGCCAGCCAGGGGGCCAGCGTGCGTCACTACATCCGCCCCGACGGGCGGCCCGGCACCGCCCACGAGGAGTTTAACGTGGCACACGGCGTCGGCAAGCACTGCCCCAGCTGCGGGACGCCCATCCAGCGCCTGGTGGTGCGGGGGCGCGGCACCTATATCTGTCCGGTGTGCCAGGTACTGACGTAACAAATATCGTTGACGCCGCGGCCGCAATAGTATATTTTATGGGGGACGGTTTCCTTACCGAATAAATTTACAGGGAGGCTGAATTGACAACGCAGGGAACGATCGGGGCGGCGTTACCCGGTGTCGGTACGTCCTACGATAACGCCTGGCGGCGGCTCTGGAAGTGCTTCGTGGAGCTGCTCCTGTTAATCGTTATCTACATAGTTATCAGTATTCCATCGGGCGTGGGCGGCTGGTTTCCCAACAGCTCCGCCAGCCCCGCGCTGGGATTTTTTACATTCCTGTATAGTGTTTTTGTGATGGCGCCGGTGGGCTACGGAGTGGCCTTCGCCTCTCTCAAGGCCGCCCGCGGAGAGAAGCCCGAGGTCGCCGACATGTTCGAGGGCTTCAAGACCTACTGGAACGTGGTGGCGGCCGGCCTGCTGGTGAGTGTCATCGTCGTCGTCGGCCTGGTGCTGCTCATCGTGCCGGGTATTATCTTCGCCTGCAAGCTGGCCTTCGTGCCCTACCTGGTGATGGACAGGAAGATGGAGGCCACCGAGGCCATCCGGACGAGCTGGAACGTGACCAACGGCCGCGCCGGGATAATTTTTCTCATGGGGCTGCTGGCCATTCCCATCTTCATCGCCGGGGCGATCTGTTTCGGCGTGGGGGTGATAATCTCGGCGATGTGGGTCTCGCTGGCCTTCGCCTCGTACTACCAGTCCGTCAGCGCTCCCGGCGGGGCGCCGCCAGCTCCGGCCACGGCAGGCTAGCCGGGGCTAGAGGCAATTCTTGAGGCGCTTTACTTCCCGCATCAGCTCGGTGAACTGCTCCGGGTAGAGGGACTGCATCCCGTCGGAGAGGGCGTGGGCGGGGTCGTGGTGCACCTCGACGAGGAGGCCGTCGGCACCGACGGCGATAGCCCCCCGGGAAAGCGGGATGACGTAGTCGCGCCGCCCGGCGGCGTGGGACGGGTCGACGATGATGGGGAGGTGGCTGACCTCCTTGATGGAGGGGATGGCGCTCAGGTCGAGGGTATTGCGGGTGTTATCGGCGAAGGTGCGGATGCCCCGCTCGCAGAGGATGACGCCGGGGTTGCCCTCGGACATGATGTACTCGGCGGCCATGAGCCACTCGTCGATGGTGGCGGCGAAACCCCGCTTGAGCAGGACGGGCTTACGCATCTGGCCGGCCAGGCGCAGCAGCGAGTAGTTCTGCATGTTCCGGGCGCCTATCTGGACGATGTCGGCGTATTTCTCCACGGCGGTCAGGCTTTCGCTGTCGATGGCCTCGGTGACGATGAGGAGGCCGGTCTCGCGGCGGACTTTATCCAGTATCTTGAGTCCCTTTTCTCCCAGACCCTGGAAGGCATAGGGGGACGTGCGCGGCTTGAAGGCCCCGCCGCGGAAGACCTGCGCCCCCTGCTCCTTGACGATGGTGGCGATGGTGAGGGACTGCTCCTCGCTCTCCACGGCGCAGGGGCCGGCCATGATGACCAGCTCCCCGGTGCCGATTTTTATCCCGCCGATGGTGAGCACCGAGGGCTCGGTATGCGTCTCGCGGCTGACGAGCTTGTAGGGCTTGGTGACCGGGATAGCCTCCTTGACGCCGGGAAGCGCCCGGAGCCCGGTATCCTCCACCGGCCCCTTATTGCCGATGATGCAGATGGCGGTTCGCTGGGCGCCGGGCATGGGGACGCCCCGGAAGCCCAGGCGCTGGATTTCGGCGATGACGGCCTCTACCTGTTCCGCGGTGGCATCGTTCTTCATGACGACCAGCATGTTATCTCTATCTCCCCGGTTTCCTGATTATCATCATAGCACAAATACGGCGGCTGGCTAGCCCTTTTTATCCATTATTTCCCTGAGGGCGGCGGTATAGGCATCGCAGGTCTCGGCGTTGAAGAGGACGAAGACGACCTCTTTGACGGAGCCCGGCCGGGCCAGGAATTTCACCACCTCGCCCACGGCGATGCGGGCGGCGGCCTCCAGGGGGTAGCCGTAGGCGCCGGTGCTGATGGAAGGGAAGGCGATGCTGGCGAGGTTATTGGCGGCGGCCAGCTTGAGGCTCTCGCGGTAGGCGCTGGCCAGCTTCTCCGGCTCGCCGCTGCCGCCGCCGCGCCAGATGGGCCCGACGGTATGGATGACGTGCCTTGAAGGCAGGTTGCCGGCGGTGGTGATGACGGCCTGGCCGGTGGGCAGGCGCCCCTGCCGCGCCACGATTTTTTTACACTCTTCCAGTATGGCCGGCCCGCCGGCGCGGTGGATGGCCCCGTCCACGCCGCCGCCGCCCATCAGGCCGGAGTTGGCCGCGTTGACGATGGCATCGGTGGCCTGGCCGGTGATATCGCCCCGGGTTATCGTCAGGCTGGCTTCGTTGACGGTATAGGTAAGGTCCTGGCTCATGGTATCACCCCCGCTTGCATTAATCGCTGGCGTGAAGGTAGTCTATGGCCCAGACCACGGCGTCTTCCCCGGTGAGGTCGAGGATTTCATCCGGCCAGATGCCCTGGCCCTCGATGAGCCGCCCGTTGGGGGTCAGCCAGCGGGCGGTGGTGATGTAAATGCCGGAGCCGTCGTCGAGGCGGCGCAGGATATTGACGCTGCCTTTGCCGAAGGTAACGGTGCCCGCGATGAGGGCCCGGCCGTGGTCCTGCAGGGCGCCGGAGAGCACCTCGGAGCCCGAGGCGCTGGCGCTGTCCACCAGGACGACCATGGGCAGGTCGGTGGTTTCCCTGGCGGTGAGGACGTTAAGCGTTACCGCCTGTCCCTGGCTATATTCCACGGCCACCACGGTGCCCTCCTCGATAAAACGGCTGGCAACTTCGACGACGGTATCGAGCAGGCCGCCGGGGTTGCCGCGCAGGTCGAGGACGATACCGGCGGCACCGGCCGCGTACATATCGGCGAAGACGGGCGTCAGCTCGTCGTCGGTGCGGTCGGAGAACTGGGTGATGGCGATATAGGCGATGTCGTCACGCATCTCAAAGTAAACGCTGGGCACCTCGATGCGGCTCCTGACGATGCTTATCTCGACCGGCTCGGTCTCGCCCTCGTGGAGGACGAGGAGGGTAACCTCCGTCCCCTGGGGGCCGCGGATGCTGATAATGGCCTTGGCCAGGCTCATGCCGTCGACTGGCTCGCCGTCGATGGCCACGATAATATCGCCGGCCCTTATGCCAGCCGCCTCCGCCGGCGAGCCGGCGATAGGGGCGATGATGACGATTTCCTCATCCTCCGTGGTGGCCACGTAGGCCCCGATGCCGTCGAACTCGCCTTCCAGGCTGGTCATACCCAGCTCATAGAACTCGGCCTCCAGATAGGACGTGTACGGGTCGTCGAGTGCCTCCAGCATGCCATCGATGGCGCCCCGGCTCAGGGCGGCGGGGTCGAGCCTGTCCGGGTCGAAGTAGTCGCGATAGATAATATCCCAGGCCTGCCGGATGACGTCCAGCCCCTCGGTGGTAGGGGAGGTGTGGGAGGCGCCGAAGATATAGCCGCCGCCGAAGGCGATGGCGGCGGCGACGACCACCAGCATGGCGATACTGAGCTTGGATAGCTTGGACAATAAAATAGGCCCCCGGATAATTATCTAACTAATCATACCATAAATAATATGGCTTCAGGAGAATATTATTCTAGTTGCCTGGCGGCAGGGAAGCGGGCCGGTGTGGCATTTCCGGGAGCGGTGATGTAAAATGTTGCCGGGTGTAGGGCGAAGCGAGATACTGGACTAACGGAGGGCTGTATGGCCAAGCGAGAGAAACCCGAAGTCTCCCGGGAAGCGGTGCTCAAGCGCCTGAAAAGGATTGAAGGGCAGCTGCGCGGCCTGCAGCGGATGGTGGCCGAGGAGCGGGAGTGCGAGAGCATCGTGACGCAAATGGCGGCGGTTCGCTCGGCTATTGACAGCGTCGGGGCGCTGGTGCTGAACAACTACATCAAGATATGCGCCCCGCATAACGGCAGTATTGATGACCCCGATGTGTATGAGTCCATGGTGCGGGTGGTGGGCGTGTGGGGGCGGGTGCGGCTGGGTGAGTAACTACATCTAAAAGGACAACCTCTACTTTTTCTTAGCGGCAGCCTCTTTGTACCAAAGGCCATAATGGTTCTGGGCGTACTTGCGGGATACCTTGCCGTCCAGCATGGAGCGCAGCGATTCCGTCATCCTGGGGTGAATGACACCCAGGTAGATGTGCACCAGTAACATCAGCAGGGCCACGATGAAGGCGACGTCGTGGGCGATGACCGACCACTGAAAGACGCCCGGCGGGAGGCTCGACTTAAAGAACCACATGAGCAGGCCGGAGACCAGAAAGATAACGCTGGTGACCACGACTATCAGCTGCCAGGCCTTCTGGCCGGGATTGACATGCCCCTGCGGCAGCATCTTCTCCTCGGCGCCGCCGAAGTAGTAGTCCGGGGCCAGGCAGACCCAGCGGAAATCGGCGCTCCCCCAGGTAAAGGTCTCCTTGATAAAGTGCCAGGACATCCTCGGGTTGATGGCGACGTAAATCAAAGGCACCCCGACGAAGAACACCACGGCGATGCGGTGGATGGAGCGGGTAAGGCCGCCGGCGGCGGCACCCCCCAGGCCGGGGAAAAAGAGGATGGCCCCGGTAATGAGCAGCGCCAAGAAGGCGGCGGTATGAATCCAGTGAAACCAGATGGTGCGTTTTCTGAACCGTTCCACGGTACGTGCTTCTGCCATTACTTCTCTCCCCGGGCCATCCTGATTCGGCTGACCAGATAGTTGAGTCCGAAACCGGCCACGGCGGCCGCCACCAGGCCGGTGCCCACCCATTTGAAGATATCGCGTACGGTGACGGCGTCCGGTACCTGCGGGTCGGTAGGGAGCCCGTATACCTCCGGTGCGTCATCGAGGACGTACATCACGTGCAGGCCGTGCAGCTCGTCGACGCCGTAGACCGAAGCCTGCGGAACGGTCGGCTGCAGCTCCTCGACCCTGTTCTCGGCGGCGGTAATCAAATCTGAGCGCTGGCCGAACTGAATGGCCCCGGTGGGGCAGGCGGCGGCGCAGGCGGTGGGCAGCCCCTCGGCGACGCGGTCCTGGCAGAAGGTGCATTTGTTCATAATGGCCACGCCGGTGACGGCGGTGTCGTCCATCTGCGGTATGCCGAAGGGGCAGAACTCGGCGCAGTACCCGCAGCCGGTGCACTTGGCCTGGTCGTACTGGACGAAGCCGAGCGAGTTATAGCTCAGGGCGCCGGTGGGGCAGACCTCGACACAGGCGGCCTGGGTGCAGTGATTGCACGCCTGCTTGCGGGAGACCCAGCCCCCGTCCTTTTTCACCGGGTGCAGCGTCGTCCAGACGGTGGCAGACAGCGGCGGCGGCTCGTTCACATCCGGTTGTGTGGTCTCTCCCAGCTGGTTGTATTCCTTGCAGGCGGCGTAGCACCACCAGCAGCTGACGCACTTGGTAACGTCCACCACCATGGCCAGCCCGGCGTGGGTCTGTTCCCTGGCCAGGGCCCGGGCCGGCGGCTGCAGCATGAGCAGACCGGCGGCACCGGCGGTACCGGCGGCCCCCTTGATAAACTCTCGACGCGTAATCTTCATCGGCAAGCTATTCCCCTACAGGTTCCGGAAATTCGTCAACGACGACGTTCTGGTTGGCGGCCTGTTCCTCGGCCCGGATATCGTCTTCGGTCAGGAAGAGGGTGATATTGGTGTGGCAGGCATCACAGCTTTCGGTCTGCGGGGTGTGCAGCTGGATGTTGTGCGGGGTGGCGTACTTCCAGGTGGACACGGCGTCGAAATCCGGCAGCAGGTCGGTGCCGTAAAAATCACAGGTGCCGGTGCAGGTCGGCACGTGGCGCAGCACCACGTACTCGTAAGGTCTCTCGGCCGACCGCAGCGGATTATAGCCGATTTCAAATTGAATGACCGAGGGCTCGCTGACGCGGCAGGGCTGCCCTTCCTCATCCAGGGCGATGTGGCAGCTGTAGCAGTTCTTGTAGGCTACGGAGTGGCAGACCTGGCAGGACATGTCGCCCAGGTGCTGCTCGTGCTGGGGGTTGTCGGCGGTATCCGTCCAGACATCGGCATGGCACTCCTCACACTGGATGACCGCCGGGTTATCGTAGCGGTTTTCCACTTCCGTCCCGCTGCCGTGGAGGTCGTTGTAGTGGCAGTCGGTGCAGAGCATCGTTTCCTGTGTCCAGTGGACGTCGGCGGGGTAGCCCTCGTTCTGGCCGAGGTACTCGGCGCCGACACGGGAGCCGTGGCAGGCGATGCAGTTATACTGCATGGACGGGGTCTGGCGGAACTCGTGGCCGGAGACGAGGCCGCCGCCCAGCTCGTCGGGGCGGCTGACGTGACATTGTCCACAGGTGGTGTGGCACTCCTGGCAGTGGTTCTCGAAGGCGGTATAGAGCGTCGAGCCTTCCTCGACGATGCCGCCCCGGGCCTCCAGGGCGGAAATCATGCCGGTGAGGTTGGTATGGAGGCTCAGCTCGTTGGCGTGGGCGATGTCCTGGTGGCAGGTATTGCAGTTGCCCGCCGAGGGGTCGCGTACCACGCCGGCGTGAGCCGCATCTTTATCAGCGGCGGTAGAGTCGCCGCCGTGGCAGATGACGCAGCCGACCTGGCCGTGGGTGCTATAGATGAACTCGGCATCATCGACGAAGACCTTCTCCCATACCTCCAACGGAGGCAATTCTCCGCCTCAGCCCTCCCCGGTGGTGGCCTCCGAGACGGTAGGTTCCGGCTCCGGCGACGCCACTTCCTGGAGGGTCTCTTTATCGATGTGGCAGGTAACGCAGCTGCTGACGATTTCCTCGTCCGCCTTGGGGGTGGGGCCAATCAAATCCTTGTTCGTGCACCCGATAGCTACGAGTGCCACGAGGAGGACTAAAACAGGTATGACCAGTACCAGTCTCTTCACGAGTTGCTCCCCTCCTTCGCCCTATTTTTAGCAGAAACGGCGGTTTTCGTCAACTCGGCCTGGCTGTCCGGGATATGAGGCCCGGACAGCCAGGATTATATCACCAATGGTATGCTTACTCTACGGCATAGCCGGCGACGCTGTCGGCGCTGAAGCACTTGCCGGCATTGACCGCCGGGTCGGCGCTCCAGGAGCACATACCGAACTTAAGACTATAGGCGTCGTAGCCCAGCATCTGCAGCAGGGCCGTTTCCTGGGCCGCCGATTGGCCGGTGTAGCAGTAGACGTAGACCGGGTCATCCGGGTTTATCTTGCTGAGGTTATCGATGAGAGACCCCAGCCCGATATTAATGGCGCCGGGAATGTGGCCGTTGGCATAGTCGGTGGCGCTGCGGCAGGAGATGATGGTCATGTCCTCGCCCTCGGCAATCTTCATATTGAGGTCGGTGGCGGTGATGTACTTGGGGGCGACGGTCTGGGCCGCGGCCAGGAGAATCTCGGCCGGGTCGTTGGAGGTGGTATTGTCCAGGACGGGCAGGCTGTAGCTCCCGCCCATATTGGCCTCGGTCTCCACGGCGAAGTTGCTCTGGTCACGGTCGGGCTCGAAGCGCGTTACGTAGACATCCGGGTCGTCCGACCAGGACGACATGCCGTGCAGCAGGTTCTGGACATCGTAACCCAGGGTGCCCAGCATGGCGGCGGCGAACGAGGCCGACTGCCCGGTGTAGCAGTAGACGAGGTAGCTGCCGTCGATATCCAGGCTGGTCAGCTCGCCAAAGGTCATGTTGATGGCGCCGGGGATATGCCCATTGGCGTAGTCGGCGGCGCTGCGGAGGCTGATGATGGTGGGCGCCGTGTCCTCGGCAATGGCCAGCTTAAGGTCGGAGGCCTTGATATTGGGGGCAGTATGAGTCAGGTAAGTGGCGACGGCATCGAAGACGACATCGGACTCCGCTACGGCCGGTTGCGTAGTGGTGGGCTCGGTAGTCGTCGGTGCGGTGGTGGTCGGTGCGGTGGTGTCCGTCCCTCCGCCGCAGGCGGAGAGCAGCGGCATGGCCACCAGGAGAGCCAGCAAGAGGATAAAGGTGGTAAGGCCAGTCCATAGTTTGACTCGCATCAATATTCCTCCTTCAACGTATGCGAATATCAGGCTATATTAACAACGGCACGTAAGCTATCGGCAGCAGCCGCGTGGTGTGAGCCGGGATATGCCAGTTGAGAAAACGAAAAGGAAAACAAAGGAGGGGAAAACCCGGGAGACATGACTCTGTAACCGAAGGACATTCCAAGTCTGAATATACCATACAGGGGTAGCCTAAGTCAATAGAGCGGTTTGACACATTTATTGACCGCAGAGTAGACTCTAAAACAGGGGCAAATTGCGGTGAGACCGAGCAGCCAGAGACCATGAGAAAACGCTACCTGATTGGCGGGGGTATCCTGCTGGTGGCGGTGGCATTGCTTATCTACGCGGGGGTGCAGTGCTTCGGCGTCTACATGGTCTCCGTGGACGAGTTCCTGGCCGGCGATGACATAGATTATGATACCAGCGTGCGGGTGGCTGGCCAGGTGGCCGACGGCTCCATCAGCTGGGATGCCGAGGAGCTGGAGCTGCGGTTCACCATTACTTACGAGGCAGCCAGCATGGCGGTGCTGTACCGGGGGGCGCGCCCCAGCGGTCTCCAGGACGGCTCCGGCGTGGTGGTGGAGGGCAAGTACAGCCGGGCAGGGGTATTTGAAGCCGATCAGATTATCCTCAAGTGCTCCTCTAAATACGAAGTCTTAGAGTAGTTCAGTAGATGACGGAAGCAGGGCATATCGCCTTAATCATAGCCGTGCCGGTGGCCCTCTACGCCGCCGCGGCGGCGGTAATCGGCACCCGCACCGGCTCCGGGCGGCTGGTATCGAGCGCCCGGGGCGCCATCCTGGCGGTTTTCGGGCTGTACACGCTGGCCCTGGCGCTGGTCTTATACGCCTTTATCACCCATGATTTCAGCTTTAAGATAGTAGCCGAGCAGACCAGTCTCGACCTGCCCGCCCTCTATTCCCTGAGCGCCCTCTACGCCGGTAAGGGCGGCTCCATGTTCTTCTGGGGATGGCTCATTTCCCTCTTCGCCGCCTGCCTGGCGGTGCGTAAGAAGGCCGATGACGGCCCCGTCGTTCCCTACGCCCTGGCGGTGCTGGCCGTTATCCAGGTCTTCTACCTGGCCCTGGTCAGCTTCGGCATCAATATCTTCGCCGCCCACCCGTCCCCCCCGGCCGACGGGTACGGCATGAACCCGCTGAACCAGAACTTCGGCATGCTGGTGCACCCGCCGCTGCTTTATATCGGCTTCGCCGCCTTCGCCGTCGTTTTCGCGCTGGTAATCGGTTCGGTCGCCGCCGGGCGTCCGGCGGCCTGGTGGAGCCGGCGGGTGCGGCGCTGGACGCTGCTGGGCTGGTGCACGATGGGCATCGGCAATCTGATAGGGATGTGGTGGTCTTACAACGAGTTCGGCTGGGGGGGCTACTGGGCCTGGGACCCGGTGGAGAACGCCGGGCTGATGCCCTGGCTGCTGGGGACGGCCTTCCTCCACTCCATCGCCGCCACCCGGCGCGGTAGCTACCTGGGGCGATGGGCCAGGTATCTGGCCGTATTCACCTTCGTCTTTACCCTGCTCAGCCCCTTTATTACCCACGGCGGCATCGAATCGCCGTTGCACGGCTTCTCCGGCTCGCCCTTCCCGCCCTATATCCTGGCGGCCATGATTATCGTCGTGGCCGGCTCCCTGCTGCTGTTTTATCTACGGCGAGGGGATATGGAGAAAGATAGGAAAACAACCTCGCTCCTCTCCGGGGGAGGCGCCTTTCTGCTCACCAACTTTGTCCTGGTGCTGCTCGTCCTGATAATCCTGGTCGGGACGGTGCTGCCGCGCCTGGTGGAGCTTGGCGGCGGGGAGCGCCTGGTGCTGGAGCGCGGCTTCTTCGACCGGGCCGCCGGGCCGGTGATGCTGCTGCTGGTCTTCCTCATGGGGGTCTGCCCGCTGCTGGGCTGGGGCCGGGCCGTCTGGCGCGCCTGGCGGCGCCATCTCTTGTATTTTATCGCGGCGGTGGCGGTTATCGCCGCCGTCGTCCTGGCCACCGGCATCGGCAACTGGTACATCCCGGCCATCGCCGCCGGGGGGCTGGCGTTTTTCATCATCGGCCGCGAGCTCTGGCGGGGGACGGCGGCCCGCCGCCGCCAGGGTAAGAACGTCGTTCCGGGTTTCTTCTCGCTGGTCGGCGGCAACCGGGGGCGCTACGGGGGGTTCATGGCGCATATCGGCATTATCCTCATCGCACTGGGGATTATCGCCTCCTCTTTCTACGGCCTGGAGAAGACGGTAACCCTCGAGCCCGGCGAGTCGGTGGCCATCGGCGGCTACGAGCTTACCTACGACGGACTATTGCTCCGGCAGGATAACGTCAAGGTAAAGGCCATCGCCAGCCTCTCGGTGAGCCGCGGCGGGCGCTCCCTGGGGCAGCTTACGCCGAGCTACGATTACTGGTTCTCCTACCGGGACTACTTTTACGAGGTAGCCGTGCGCACCACCGCCGCCGAGGACCTCTTCGTCTCGCTGTTCTGGCCGTCCTTCGACCCCGCCGACAAGACGGCCACCTTCCGGGTGCTGCTGAACCCGCTGATTGTCTGGATGTGGGTCGGCGGGGGGCTGTGGCTGGCCGGCGGCGTGCTGAGCTTCTCGATGCGGGAGAAATACCCGGTGGGGGGTGAGGGCAGGTGAAGCATTTTATCATAGTTACGGTCTTATTGATAACGCTGCTCCTGCCGGGGGCCGCCCTGGCGCAGGAGGGGGAGATGGGGTTAATCGAGGGGCAGGTCGTCAACGATACCGCCGGCGGCGGCAGCGTGGCCGGTGCCGGGGTTACCCTGGTTACCTATGTAGAGGGGCAGATGGCGGGGACGGATACCGTCCTGGCCGATGACGAGGGCAGGTTCAGCTTCACGGATATCGACCTCGCCAACGAGTACCTCGTCGCCGTGACCTACCAGGATGTCGATTACTACTATCCGGTTATCTTCGATGAGGGCGAGACCGAGGCCAACCTGATTGTCGGCGTCTGCGAGGTTACCGGCGATGACGCCTGGATACGGGTGGGCCTGGTGCATACCCTGATAGATGTCGCCGCGGATAGTCTATATGTAACCCAGGTCTACTGGCTGGTCAACGAGGGGGACACCACCTTTATCGGCGAGGGCGGCGGGCTGGTCTTTTCCCTGCCCGAGGGGGCCACCGGCTTCGGGACTCCCGAGGCCTACCGGCCCGATTTTATCCTGACGGAGGCCAACCGCGCCGTCTACCTGGTGCCCTTTCCCCCCGGCGAAAGGCAGCTCTACTTCAGCTACCAGCTGCCCCGGCCGGATGACGCCGAGTTTGCGTTGGCCTTCCGCCCCGACTACACCACCGATGTCTTCGACCTGATGGTGGGGGGAGGCACCCTGGAGGTGGCCTCCAGCCAGCTGGCCCCGGCCGAGCCGGTGGTCACCGAGGAAGGGGCGCGCTATATCCACTTCCGGGGAGAGAATCTCCCCCGGGGTGGCACCATCACGATTTATCTTACCGATACCTCGCGGGGCGGCGGTTTCCCCTTATATGTTATCTGGATTATTATCGCCCTGATTATCGCCGCTGCCGCGGCCGGCTGGCTCTGGCGGGCCAGGCGGAGGGCGGGCGCAAATGGATAGCTCTACGGGCATCGAGGCGCGGGGGCTCGTCAAGAGCTACGGGGAACAGCCCGCCCTGCGCGGTATCGACCTCAGCCTGGGGCGCGGCCAGACCCTGGTCTGCTTCGGGCCCAACGGGGCCGGGAAGACCACCCTCCTCAAGATACTGGCCACCCTGATGAAGCCTTCCGCCGGCAGCGTGCGCCTCGGCGGCCTGGACAGCCGTAAAGACCCGGTGAAAATCCGCCGTATGGTAAGCCTGGTGGGCCACCAGACCTTCCTCTACGACGACCTGACCGTTGACGAGAACCTCCGTTTCTACGGAAGGATGTACGCCGTCCCGGAGCTGGAGCGGCGCATCGGCGAGGTGGCCGACCGGATGGGCCTGAAATCACGCCGCCGCGACCGGGTGGGGACGCTTTCCCACGGCCTGCAGCGGCGGGCGGCCCTGGCGCGGGCCTGCCTCCACGACCCGGCCTTTTTCTGCCTCGACGAGCCGGAGACCGGCCTCGACCCCGGGGCCGCCGGCATCGTCGGCGAATGG
>DAOUEH010000005.1:0-2577 GCA_034430635.1 Dehalococcoidales bacterium
CATCGCCTATCACCTCGATAAGACCGTCCCCCGCATCATGCAGGCGGACGGCGTCAGCCTCTGCCCCATGGAGGCCCTCTCCATCGGCAGGACCCCGGACGAGTTTTACCGGGAACTCAAGGCGCGCATCGAGGCCAACCGCTAAGGAGACCGCATGGAAAAGATAAGACTGGGCCAGACCGGCATGATGGTGACGCGGCTGGGTTTCGGGGGCATCCCCATCCAGCGCTGCACCGAGGCGGAGGCCATCGCCGTCGTGCAGAGGTGCCTCGACCTGGGCATCAACTTCCTGGATACCGCCAACGGCTACTCCACCAGCGAGGAGCGCATCGGCCAGGCCGTTAAGGGACGGCGTCAGGCAGTCCACATCGCCACCAAGACCATGGCGCGCACCCGCGAAGAGATAGAGAAGCACCTGGACTTGAGCCTGAAGCGCTTACAGACGGACTATATCGACCTCTACCAGTTCCACCAGGTGGGCAACGCGGCGGCCATGGAGCAGGTGCTCGACCCGGAAAAGGGCGTCTACCCGGTCTTCGAGGCGGCCAAGAAGGCCGGTAAAATCCGGCACATCGGCGTCACCTCGCACCAGCTGGACACCGCCAGGAAGCTGGTGGCCTCCGGGCGTTTCGAGACCGTCATGTTCCCCTTCAACTTCGTCACCTGCGAGCCCGCCGAGGAACTGCTGCCCCTCTGCCGCCAGCACGACGTCGGCTTTATTGTGATGAAGCCCATGGCCGGCGGCATGCTGGAAGACCCGCTGGTTGCCTTCAAATACCTCCTCCGGTTCCCGGATATAGTTATCATCCCCGGCATCGAGAAACCCCACGAGATTGAAGAAATCGCCCGCATCTTCGCCGGCCCGTCCGAGATGACCGCCGCCGAAAAGGCCAGGATGGAGAGTCTCAAGGCCGAGCTGGGCACCCGCTTCTGCCGCCGCTGCGACTACTGCCAGCCCTGTGAGCAGGAGATACCCATCTCGCTGCTGATGACCTTTCCCTCCTTCGTCAAGCGGCTGCCGCCGGACTGGTACCTCAAGGGCGGCTTCATTCCCACCATGATGGAGAAGGCCAAAGACTGCATCGAGTGCGGCGAGTGCGAGGCCCGCTGCCCCTACGACCTGCCCATCCGCGAGATGATTAAAGAGAGCTACGACCTCTACGAGCAGGTCAAGGCGGCCAATCAATAATCGGGCGCTTGAAGAGACCGCGGCATATCGCTATACTGAGGAAAAACGAATGAAGGAGTCTCTCAGATGTCAAGAGCCCAACTGGAAAAGTACTTCAGGAACAGCCTGGTAACCGCGCCGACGCCGCACCCCGAGGTCTCGGCGCCGCGCCTGGGACTGCACAGCGACGCCGACTACGGCCAGCGCGACTTCTCGATGAGCTGGTGGGCCATTACCGAGCCCTTCGAGATGGTCACGGAATGCCACGCCCACGACTTCGACCAGTTCCTCGTTTTCGTCGGCGGCGACCTGACCAACATGGTCGACCTGGGGGGCGAGGTGGAGCTTACGCTGAGCCTGGACGGCAAAAACTTAGAGTTGTTCGTCATTACCCGGGCCACCACCGTCTACGTCCCCGCCGGTCTCTACCACTGCCCGCTCAATTTCAAGCGAATTAACGACCCCAAGAAGCCCATCCTCTTCCACGACCTCTTCTTCTCGCCGGAGTACAAGAGGAAGGACTAGCCGGCCCCGGAAGTCACGGCGAACGTCGCGGGCATGCATCGCGGGCGGGCGGCTCCGGTGTATGCCTGCTCCTATCTCTTGTAAAAAGGAGATGATTACTATGGACATGGCCCTAAAAGAGCGATTCCTCAAGCTATGGAAGCAATACTTCAACGACGCCGAGCTGCCCATCACCTTCTATTATGCCAATGATACCGGTAATGCCGAAGCCGCCGGGCCCACCAAAGCGCACCGCTGCGTCATCGGCGACCTGGCCAAAGCAAGAAATGGCCAGTCGCTGGCGCTGGACGTGGATAGCGTCGGCTGCTCCGGGGGCAAGCGCTACCTGGGCTTCGCCGAGGGCATTATGCCGGACTTCGAGTATTTCCTCTCCTGCGGCATCCCCGGCAAGCTCGAAGGAGAGCGCTACAAGAAGACGCCGGAGCTGGTCAGGGAATACATGAAAAACCACGACCCGGCCATGAAAGCGCCCGGTAAATATATCGTCTTCAAGCGCTGGGACAAGCTCGATAAAGCAGATAATCCGGAGGTGGTCATCTGCTTCGCCCGGCCGGACGTACTGTCGGGGCTTTATACGCTCGCCAGCTTCGACGAGGCGGAGCAGAATATGGTCATCGCCCCGTTCGGCTCGGGCTGCGCCACCATCGTCCAGTACCCCTATCTGGAGAAAGACAGCCAGCACCCCCGGGCCGTTATCGGCATGTTCGATGTCTCGGCGCGCCCCTTCGTCCCGGCGGACGTGCTCACCTTCGCCGCCCCCATGAGCAAGTTCGTACGGATGATTGGCAACATGGAGGAGAGCTTCCTCATCACACCTTCCTGGGCCAGGGTGCAGAAGCGGATTAATTAGCCTAAAATTAATATAGCCAGACCAACAGGAGATA
>DAOUEH010000006.1:0-2823 GCA_034430635.1 Dehalococcoidales bacterium
GCGTCGCCGCGGGCCAGCACCCCCTGTACCCGGCTCCAGGCGGGGCTCTCCGCGTTGAGCCGGATGCCCCTGGCGGGCAGGGCGCCGCGCAGTATGTTCAGGCGGCGGTCGAGCGCCTCCGGCGGCGCCATGGGCAGCCACTGGAAGGGCGTGCCGGCCTTGGGGACGAAGGGGGTGACGTTGAGAACGAGGCGGGTGCCGCTGCCTTTATTATCCAGCCTGTCTTTGATGGCCAGCGCCAGCCGGGCTATTTCCGCGGCGTCTTCGTCAGTTTCGGTGGGCAGGCCGATGATGAAATAGAGCTTGAGATGGCGGAAGCCTCCCCCGGCGATGGCGTCGGCTACTCTCAAGATGTCGTCATCGGAAATTGCTTTATTGATGGCGCGCCGCAGGCGCGCCGCCCCGGCCTCCGGGGCGATGGTCACCGTCCGCACCTTGCCCCGGGCAAGCTCGGCGATGATGGCGTCGCTAAGCGAGCCGATGCGGAGCGAGCTTACGGCCAGCCCCGCCCCCAGCCCGTTGATGCCGGAGAGTATCTTTTTCAATTCCGGGTGGTCGGTGACGGCGGGGCCCACCAGCCCGATACGCCGGCGGTATTTCAGCCCCGCCTCGGCCTGCCGGATGAGGTTCTCCGCGGCGCGGAAGCGCATCGGGGCGAAGGCGCTATTCACCAGGCAGAAGCGGCAGCCGCGGGCGCAGCCCCGCTCCGCCTCGATGAGGTACAGGTCGCCCAGCTCGGTATCCGGCGTCATCACCACCGTGGTAGTGGCGAAATCGTCCAGATTGGCGGCGTACTGCCGCCTCACCGGGGCCTGCGGCGGGCAGGCGGGCACGTAGATGCCGGGTAATTTCGCCAGGGCCGGTAACAGCTCGCTGCGGCCGCCGCCCTCCTGTAGTACCGGCAGCAGGGCGGGCAGGACGGCCTCGGCCTCGCCGATGGCCAGGGCGTCGCAGAAGGGGGAAAGGGGCATGGGATTGGCCGTGATGCAGGGCCCCCCGGCGATGACCAGGGGGTGACTTAGGTCGCGGTCGGCGGCGAAGGGGGGGATGCCGCCTGCCTTCAGGATATTCGCCACATTGAAATAGTCCAGCTCGTAAGAGACCGAGAAGGCCAGCACGGCGAAGTCGGCCAGCGGCCGCCCCGACTCGATGGAGAGCGGGGGTTTCTTTTCGCCCGGCTCGTAAAAGACGCGCTCGGCGACGCAGTTGCGCTCCCCGTTGAGCCACCGGTAAATAGCGTGAATCCCCAGGTTGGACATGCCCAGGTAGTAGCGGTTGGGGTAGACGAGGGCCACCGGCAGCCGCCCGCCCCAGTCCTTGACGACGGCACCTTCCTCCCGGGGCGAGTCCCATCTTGCTCTCTGGCCGGATGGGTTGTCCACTCTCTTATTTCCAGCAGTCCTTGAGCAGCCGGGAGTTGATGACGATAATCCGGTCGGCGACGGAGCGCAGCTGCTGCGAGGTGCCTTGCTTGCCGAAAAGGGCCACCTCCACGTGCTTGCCGTTGTCCTTGACGGCCTGGACTGCCCCGGCGAAGTCGTTGTCCCCGGCGATGAGGATGGCCACGTCGTAGTTGCCTTTGTAGCTGTGGGTAATCATGTCCGTGGCCAACTGGACGTCGGTGCCTTTTTCGTAGGGCGGCACGCTGGGCCAGTTGTTGGTGTAGACCAGGCGGCCCAGCCTTAGCTCGGTATACGGTATCGCGTTAATACCGTCGAAAAAGGCCTGCTGCTGCTTGTAAACCTCCGGCTCCTGTTTCTGACCGACCTTGGCGTTGTAATAGTAGATGCGGATAAGCTGTCGCTTTTGTAAAATTTTCCGGCAGAATCTGCCGATGTCCAGGTCCGTCCGGTTGAAATGGTTCTTCAGGGAATGGTAAAGATTGCTCCCGTCGATGAAGACCATCACCCTCTCCTCCATATCTCGCCTCCTTCATCCGTGAACAGTACGGATTCTCCTGATATTATTATACCACCAATTATGGTAAGATGGGGTTTTTAGCGCGCCGAGTTTGCCCGTGGCCGGAAACCGGTGCTATAATTGGCAGGTAAAATGCCTCCCCGCAAGGGGTTTCCCGGAGGTCGGACATGAAGCTCAGCCGCGAAGAGGTGCTGCACATCGCCCGCCTGGCGCGGGTTGACCTGACCGAGGACGAGATTACCCGCTATAGCGAGCAGCTTTCCAATTTATTAGAGAACTTCGAGGTGTTGCAGCGGGTGGATACCGAGGGCGTGCCGCCGACGGCGCAGTCGGTGGCCCTTTCCTCCGTCATGCGCGACGATAAGGTGGCCCCGTCCTTCCCGGCGGAGGATATCCTGGCCAACGCCCCGCGGCGCGAGGCCGACTGTTTCCGGGTTAAGCCGGTGCTGGAATAGATTGGGATTATAGCGAAGGGTAAAGATAAATGCAGGTAACGCTACACGAAGCCGCCCGGCTCCTGCGGGAAAAGAAAATATCGTCCGTAGAGCTGACCAGGGAATATCTGGCCCGCATCGAGCGGGTGGAGCCGAGCGTGCGCGCCCTGGTGACGGTTACCGGCGAGTTGGCCCTGGAGCAGGCCAGAAAGGCCGACGCGATGCTCGCCGGCGGCCAAGGCACGCCGCTGACCGGCGTACCGATGGCCATCAAGGACGTTATCTGCACCAGGGGCGTGCGCACCACCTGCTCGGCCAAAATGCTGGAGAACTTCGTGCCCCCCTACGACGCCACCGTGATGGAGAAACTAAACGAGGCCGGGGCGGTGATGCTGGGCAAGGCCAACATGGACGAGTTCGCCATGGGCTCCTCGACGGAGAACTCCGCCTTCTTCCCGACCCACAATCC
>DAOUEH010000007.1:0-5779 GCA_034430635.1 Dehalococcoidales bacterium
CGCCTGGAACGACTGGAAGTGGCATTTCCGCAACCGAATCACCACGGTAGACCGTCTCCGCCAGCTCATCCCGCTTTCGCTCGAAGAGCAGGTACAGCTGGAGATGGTCGTCAAGCGGTACCCCCTCGCCATCACCCCCTACTATCTCTCGCTGATTGACCCCGCCGACCCCGACGACCCCGTACGGAAACAGGCCGTTCCCTCCGTGCTGGAGCTGACGCTGGGCGGCCTGGGCCTGGAAGACCCCCTGGCCGAGAAAGAAGACTCGGTGGTGCCCGGCCTGGTGCACCGCTACCCGGACAGGGTGTTGATGGTGCTTACCGATATCTGCCCGATGCTCTGCCGTCACTGCACCCGCAAGCGGGAGTGGCGCCACGGCGGCTGGGTGCGCCCCCCGGCGGAAATCGAGGCCATGCTGGACTACCTGCGCCGCAATACCGGCGTGAGGGACGTCGTCATCTCCGGCGGCGACCCGCTGACGCTTTCCACCGGTCACCTGGAGGCCATTATCTCCCGGATTCGGGAGATAAAGCACATCGAAATCATCCGTATCGGCACCAGGTTTCCGGTGGTCCTGCCGCAGCGTATCGATGCCGGGCTGTGCGCCATGCTATCCGGATACGGCCCCATCTGGCTCAACACGCACTTCAACCACCCCAACGAGATTACGCCGGAATCGATGGCCGCCTGCGACCGGCTGCTGCGCGCCGGCGTGCCGGTCAACAACCAGTCCGTCCTGCTGCGCGGCGTGAACGATAGCGTCGAGACGATGACGCGGCTGTGCCAGGGCCTGCTGAAAATCAAGGTGCGCCCGTACTACCTCTACCAGTGCGACGAGGTACAGGGCACCGAGCACCTGCGCACGCCGGTGGAGACCGGCATCAAAATCATCGAGGGCATGCGCGGGCATACCTCCGGGCTGGCCATACCCACCTTCGTCGTCGACCTGGTGCAGGGCGGCGGCAAGGTGCCCCTGCAGCCGAACTACGTATTGTCCCAGAACGAGAACGAACTGCTGCTCAGAAACTACGAAGGCCAGGTATACCGCTACCGCAACCCGAACCCGTCCGTCTCCGCCGGGCCGGACGCGGTGCCGGTAAGCGGCACCGTCGCGACACTGCTGGATAATGTCAACGTCCCGGCCTGAAAAGGAGATATCGATGCGCATCGGGTTGGCCTACGACCTTAAAACGAACGTCGCCGGGCCGGAAACGGCCGACGACGCCTTCGAGGAATACGACTCGCCGGAGACGGTGGCCATCATCACCGCCGCCCTCGAGTCGCGGGGGCACGCTGTCGTCCGGCTGGGCGGCGGCACGCAGTTCCTGACCAATATCCGGCGGGAGCACGTGGATTGCTGCTTCAACATCGCCGAGGGCCGGGGCAACCACCGCTCGCGCGAGGCCCAGGTGCCCGCCGTCCTGGAGATGCTGGACATACCCTATACCGGCTCCGACCCCCAGTGCCTGGCGATATGCCTGGATAAGCCGCTCACCAAGAAGCTGGTGGCGCTGGAAGGCGTCGTCACGCCGCGGTGGCTCGTCGTCAATAGCGAAGAAGATTTGAACACTGCTTCCCTGACGGATATCCCCTTCCCGGCGATGGTAAAGCCCGCCGGCGAGGGCTCCAGCAAGGGGATTCGGGCGACCTCCCTGGTACACGATGTCGCCGGGGCCGAAGCGGAGGCGCGCCGCCTGCTGGGGACGTACCGTCAGCCGGTGATGGTCGAGGAATTCATCGCCGGCGACGAGGTGACCGTGGGCATGGTGGGGAACCATCCGCCGCGGGTCATCGGCATGATGCGCGTGCTGCCGAAGAAGAAGAACGAGCCTTTCGTCTACTCGCTGGAAGTGAAGCGCGATTACATCAACCTGGTCGACTACGAGTCGCCGGTGCGCCTGCCGGAAGCAGTTATCCAGCGGCTGGAAGCGGCCAGCCTCAAGGTCTTCAGGACGCTGGGCTGCCGCGATTTCTCCCGCGTCGATTTCCGCATCGGGCGGGACGGCACGCCGTATTTCATCGAGATTAACCCGCTGCCCGGGCTGGGCAGCTACAGCGACCTGGTAATCATGGCCCTCAAGCTGGGCTGGACGCATGACGGTTTAATCAACGCCGTGCTCGATGCCGCCCTGGAGAGGTATCCACAATGCGTCACCGTATAACCATCGTCTATAACCGGCCGCAGCCGTCCCGGTACGACGCCTCGGGCGAAGCAAAGGCCGTTTACGGTGTGCTGGACGCGGTGTGCGCCGTCCGGCGGTCGCTGGAGGAGGTGGGCTACGAGGTCGCGCTTCTGCCGCTGACCCCGCCGGTGGCCTCCGCCCGCAAGAAGCTGGCCGGGCTGAAGGCCGACCTGGCCTTTAATCTCTTCGAGGGGTTCTGCGGCCAGCCGGAATCAGAAGCGCTGGTGCCGGAATATCTGGAAAACACCGGGCTGGCTTATACCGGCTGCCCGGCGGCGGCCCTGGAAAGCTGCCTGGACAAGGCCGGGGTCAAGGCGCGGCTCAAGGCCGCCGGGATACCCACCCCCGATTACCAGCTGCTCACTCTGGAGACAATAGATACCTTCCGGCTCGGCTTCCCCTGCATCGTCAAGCCGCGTCGCGAGGACGCCAGCCACGGCATCACCGCCGCCAGCCTGGTGGACGATTTCGCCTCGCTGGAAAGGCAGGTGGGGGCCGTGGCCGGGGTCTACGGCAGCGCCCTGGTGGAGGAGTTCGCCTCCGGTCGCGAGTTCAACGCCACCGTCCTGGGGGATAGCGTGCTGCCGCCATCGGAGATAGTCTACCGGCTGCCGCCCGGCGCCCCGCGCCTCCTCTCCTTCGAGGCCAAGTGGGAGCCGGACAGCATTTACTACCGGGGCACCCGGGCGGTCTGCCCGGCCGAAATCACCCGCCGGGAAGAGCGAGCCATCCGGGATACGGCCCTGGCGGCCTTTCATCTGCTCGGCGGCTCGGGCTACGCGCGGGTGGACATGCGCCGGGACAAGGCCGGTAATTTAAATGTCATCGAGGTCAATCCCAACCCGGATATCTCCCCCGGCGCCGGGGCGGCCCGCCAGGCAGCCGCCGCCGGAATGAGCTATACTATGTTTATCGAGAAGATTTTATCCCTGGCACTGGAGAGCAAGCAATATGGCCGTCCGAGTCCGCCCCATGACCGCCGCCGACAAACCGGCGCTGATGCAGATACTGCGGCACACACCCGAATTCAGGCCCCCTGAAGTAGCCGTGGCCGGGGAGGTCATCGACAGCTACCTGGCCGACCCCCGGCAGTCCGGTTATAATATCCTCGTCGCCGCAGACAATCCGGGCGTCGCCGGCTATATTTGCTACGGCCCCACCCCCTGCACCGAAGGCACCTGGGACATCTACTGGACGGCCGTCAGCGGCGAGAAGAGGGGGCAGGGAATCGGGACGGCCCTGATGCGGGCGGGGGAGGCGGCCATCGGCCGGGCCAGCGGCCGGCTGATAATCATCGAGACATCCTCGATACCGGTCTACGAGGCAACCCGCCGCTTCTACCGCCGCTGCGGCTACGAGGAAATCGGCCGCATCCCGGACTTCTACGCCCCCGGCGACGATAAAATCACCATGCAGAAACGCCCCGGCCAGGAGTAAGCCTTCACGGCAGGTAAGTAACGATGTTCCGCATCCGCAGGGTCTATGACGATATTACCCCGGCCAACCAGGACGCCATCGGGCAGGTGCAGGAAATCCTGCGCGCCCAGTTCCCGCTGATTACCCGCCGGGACATAAAAAAGCTGCCGGAGCAGCTCCGCAACCCCATGAAGTACCGCTTTCGCTCCATCCTCTTCGTCGCCGAGGGAAACCGTGGGCACGTCGACGGGTTTGCCCTCCTCTTTCACGAGCCGTCTCTGAAGTTCTGCTACCTGGACTATATCTCCGCCGCCGAGCAAAGGACGGGCGGCGGTATCGGCGGGGCCCTCTACGAGAGGCTGCGGGAGGAGGCCCTCGACCTGGAGACCATCGGGCTCTTCTTCGAGTGTCTCCCCGATGACCCGGCCCTGAGCCGCGACCCCGTCATCCGCAAGCAGAACGCGGCCCGCCTGCGCTTTTACGAGCGGTACGGCGCCCGCCCCATTATCAATACGGCCTACGAGACCCCCCTCAAGCCCGGCGACGATAATCCGCCCTACCTGGTCTACGACGACCTGGCGCAGGATATCGAGCTTCCCCGCGACAGCGCCCGCGCTATCGTCCGGGCCATCCTGGAGCGCAAATATAAAGGCGTGTGCCCCCAGGAATACACCGAGATGGTGGTCGCATCCTTCAAGGACGACCCGGTGCTCCTGCGCAAGCCCAGATATGTGAAGAAGCCGCCGGTGCCCGTTACCCGCACCACCCGCGCCGACCGGCGTATCCAGCTCGTCATCAACGACCGCCACAGCATCCACCATATCCGGGAGCGCGGCTACGTCGAGGCCCCGGTGCGCATCGACGCCATCCTGGAGGAAATCAATAAGACCGACCTCTTCCAGCGGGTGCCGGTACGCCATTATTCCCAGCGGCACATCCGGGCCGTCCACGACAGCGGCTTCGTCGAGTATCTGGAACGGGTCTGCACCGGACTCGACGAGGACACGGCGATTTATCCTTATGTCTTCCCGGTACGCAACCGCACCCGCCCCCCCAAAGACCTGCCGATACGGGCCGGCTATTACTGCATCGATACATTTACCCCGCTCACCGGCAACGCCTATCTGGCCGCCAAACGGGCCGTGGACTGCACCATCACCGCCGCCAGGAAACTCCTGGAGGGCTACCGCCTGGTCTATTCCCTGGTGCGGCCGCCCGGCCACCACGCCGAGCCGGCCACCTTCGGGGGCTTCTGCTATTTCAATAACGCCGCGGTGGCGGCCAATCTCCTCAGCGGCTACGGAAAAATCGCCATCCTGGATATCGACTATCATCACGGCAACGGCACTCAGGAGATATTCTACGAGCGCGCCGACGTGCTGACGGTATCCCTGCACGGCCAGCCGCGCTATACCTATCCCTATTTCAGCGGCTTCGTCAGCGAAAGGGGCAAAGGGGCTGGCCTGGGATTCAACCTGAACATCCCCCTGCCCGAGAACATCGGGGGCGATGTCTACCTGGCCGCCCTGCAGCCCGCCCTGAAGCGAATCGCCCGGTTCAACCCCCGTTTTCTGGTCGTCGCCCTCGGCCTGGATACCGCCAAAGAAGACCCCACCGGCAGCTGGACGCTCGTCGCCGCGGACTTCGAAGCCGTCGGGAACGCGATTGGCTCGTTACGCCGGCCCACCCTGGTCGTCCAGGAAGGCGGCTACGATACCCGCGTGCTGGGCATCAATGCCGCGAGCTTCTTCGCGGGGCTCTGGGCCGGGGCCTACGCCGTGTCGTGACGGCTGCCTCTGGCTCCGGGGGATTCGATATTATGCGGACAAGGGCAAAGGTCTTGGAGATAATTCTCACTTTTATACTACGCTTTTATGCGGCCCTCATAAGCCCCTGGTCACTGGTTAAATCCCGGCCGCTGCCACTTATTTTTGAGCCTGTTTTGTGCAAGCGGCATTATTCAATAGCGTAAAGTGTGCCATCGTAGGAGCCCACATATACAACCCCGTCGGCCACGGCTGGAGATGATATTATTTTATCACCGGTTTGGAATTCCCAGAGCATAGCTCCATTGTCGGCATCTAAAGCATAAAGTTTACCGTCATCACTGCCGATGTAGATAGTGTTATCAGCCAGTGCCGGGGAGGAGGAAATAGTCGCCCCGCTTTGAAACATCCATA
>DAOUEH010000008.1:0-20802 GCA_034430635.1 Dehalococcoidales bacterium
ATCCCATTTATCCCGGATAACGAGCTCGGAAAGCTCTTTGCGGGGAGGGGCCTTGCCCTCCTGGTCGGGCACGCCCAGCGGGAACATGACCACCACGCGGTAGTCCTCGGGTATATTGAGGGCCGCCTCGGCCTTTTTGGCGTCGAAGGCGCCGATGATGACCGTCCCCAGCCCCAGGGCGTGGGCCGCCAGCACCATGTTCTGGGTGGCCAGGGCGGTATCGTGCATGAACCAGTCGCCCTTATCGGTGGTGAAACCGCCGCCCGGCTTGGCTCCGGCCGTGCCCGTCTTGGCGGCGACGACGATGACCACCGGCACCGTCCGGAAAGCCTTGGCGGCGGGGTTCTCCAGCTCGCGGTCCGGCAGCTTGATTTTCATCAGGCTCTCGGCCAGAGCGGCCTTGACCTCGGGGTCGCGCACCACCACGAAGCGGGAGCACTGGGTATTAGCCCAGGAGGGCGCCCAGCGCCCCGCCTCCAGTATCTTCTCGACCGTCGCCTTGTCGACCGGGTCGGGCTTGTATTTGCGAATACTGCGGCGGTGGTAAATGGCATCGAAAAGTTCCACGTTTAATCTCCTCAGGCATAGCTATTTATTATATTTATCGTGATAGGTCACCTCGGCCAGCTTCTTCCGCGGCGAGACCTGCCCCTGGCGTTCCGGCACGCCCAGGGGCGTCAGGGTGACGACGCGGCAGTCGTCGGGCACCTCCAGTATCTGGGCCGCCTTTACGGCGTCGAAGCCGCCGATGATGACCGTCCCCAGACCCAGGGCGTAGGCCGCCAGTGTCAGGTTCTCCACGGCCAGGGCGATATCGAACATGTACCAGTATTCGCCCTTGTCGGTCACGGGGGCGCCGTCGGGGGCGTAGCCCGCCCGGCCCTTTTCGGCGCAGATAACGACGAGCACCGGCGCCTGCTTGATGGCCTTGCTGGCGGCATTTTCCACCCACTCGTTGTCTACCCTGACCAGCCTCAGGGTATCGGCCACCTGCGCCCGGATGGCGGCGTCGCGCACCACGATAAAGCGCCAGCTCTGGGTGTTACCCCAGGAAGGCGCCCAGTGGGCCGCCTCCAGGACTTTCGCCACGGTATCGTCGTCGACAGGATCGGGCTTGTAGTGGCGGACACTGCGGCGATTTTTAATTGCTTCGAAGACATCCATATTGACCTCCGTTAGGTTCCAGAGTTAATTTTCCCAGGCGTTCTTGCCGATGAGCGAAACGAAGCGGCAGCCGCCCAGCTTGCGGACGGTATTTTTCTCCGCTGTTCTTACTATTTTACACAGCTCCTGCGTGTAGCGCGGCCCCACCGGGATGACCATGCGCCCGCCCAAGGCCAGCTGTGCCAGCAGCTCGTCGGGGACGCCGGGGGCGCCCGCCGTGACCATGATGGCCTGGTAGGGGGCATCCGGCGGCCAGCCCAGGGTCTCCCCGGCCAGGTGTATCTTAACATTTTTGTAGCCCAGCTCGTCGAGCGCCCGGCGGGCCGATGCGGCCAGCTCCGGCAGGCGCTCCACGCTGGTTACCTCCCGGCACAGCTCGGCGAGGATGGCCGTCTGGTAGCCGCTGCCGGTGCCCAGCTCCAGCACCTTTTCGTCCCCGTTCAGCTCCAGCGCCTCCGTCATCAGGGCGATGATAAACGGCTGCGAGATGGTCTGCCCGCCCCCGATGGGCAGTGGCTTGTCCTCGTAGGCCAGGTGGCGGCTCTCCGCCGGGACGAAGCGCTCCCGCGGCAGGCGGGACATGACCGCCAGGACGCGTTTATCTCTTATCTCCCGGCCGATATTCTCGATGAGTCTGGCTCTTGCCGCTGCGTAGTCCATCATGGCCGCCGGGCGAGGCTAGGTGAGCACGATTGACAGCACGATGAGTATCACCAGCATAATTCCGGCCAGGACGCCGATTTTCTTCAGTTCCCCGGGGACGTAGCCGTACTGCTCGGCGGTTACCACTACCGGCGCCGGGGTCGCCTTGACGACCGGCGCTGGCGCGGCCGCTGCCGGCGGTGGTGCGGCGGCGGCCGGGGCCGGCAGCGAGGTTCCCACTACCCGCCTCTGTTTGGCCTTGGCCTTCCGGCTCTGATGAGGGTGCTTGCCTTTACGTTTACTTGGCATCGGTTGCCTCCTGAAGACTACTCCCTGGCCCGGGGATGGGACTTATCATAGCTGCGGCGGACATGCTCCGTGGTGAGGTGGGTGTAGACCTGCGTGGTGGAGATGTTGGCGTGCCCCAGTAGCTCCTGCACAGAGCGCAGGTCGGCGCCGCCGCTCAGCATATGCGTGGCGAAGCTGTGCCGCAGGGTATGGGGGCTTATCTTATCGCTCAGCCCGGCGGACCTGGCGTACTCCTTGAGCTTCTGCCAGAACCCCTGCCGGGTAATCCTCTCGCCGCGGGCGTTGAGGAAGAGGGCCTCGTCTTTCTTGCCGTGGGCCAGCCTGATGCGGTCTTCCTTGATATACTGCTGGACGGTGCGGGCTATCTGCTCGTAGATGGGGATGATGCGCTCCTTGCGCCCCTTGCCGAAACAGCGCACGAAGGCGTCGCCCTCGGTGTTGACATCGCCCAGGTTAAGGGCCACCAGCTCGCTGATGCGCATCCCGGTGGCGTAGAGCAGCTCCAGCATGGCGCGGTCGCGCCGGGCCTCGGAGGTGGAGAGCTTGGCCGGCTGCTCCAGCAGGAGCCGCACCTGGTTGATGGGTATCGGCTTGGGCAGGGCCTTGCCCACGCTGGGGGAGCTCATGTTCTCGGTGGGGTTGGTCTTGATGGTGCCCTCGGCCACCAGGAAGCCGAAGAAAGAGCGCGACGCCGCTACCTTGCGGGCCAGCGTGGTGGCCACGTAGCCCCGCTCCTTAAGCTCCAGCATGTAGGCGAGCATCGACTGCCGGTCGAAGTGAGACCAGTCCGCCGGTTTGCCCTGCTTGGCGGCCTCCCTCCCGGCGAAATCGGCCAGGCCCGTCAGGTCGTTGCGGTAGGCGGCGATGGTGTGCTCGGAGTAGCCCTTCTCCACCGCCAGATAGTTAAGGAAGCCCTTGATTGCCTCTAACATCTTATCTCCTCACGGCCGGATTACCCGGCCGTTTCAACCGTCATTGTTTTATTAATATTTTAACATAATATTATAGCACAGGGGAAACGGGGTTTGGCAAGAGTCCATCGCGGCGGAACCGTTACCCCTCTTATTTCCCATGACCAAAGCGCTATTGTTTCCGGGACGAACGGCGGGTAAGATGAATTTGTAGAACGGGAGTAAATAATGGAATACGTTGAGGGTGCCCGAGGTGTCCTGCAGAGAACCCCGCCGGTGCCGGAGGCCCTCCAGATAATCCCGGAGGCGATGGCCCGCGAGTATATCGCCATACCCCTGGCGGTGGAGGGCAACGTGCTGCGCGTGGCCATGGCCAATCCCGCCGATATCATGGCCCTGGAGGCGCTGGCCAGCTGGAGCCAGCTGCGTATCGAGCCGGAGGCCGCCTCCACCGAGGAGGTGCTGGAGGCCATCGATTTCAACTACAAGGCCTACGACGAGATTGAGCGGCAGATTTCCTCCATCACCCTCTCCGACGGCAACCGCCTCAACAAGCAGCTCATCATCGATACCTCCACCGAGGCCCCGGTGGCCCAGGCGCTGACGCTCACCATCGACGAGGCCGTCAAGGCACGGGCCTCGGACATCCACCTCCAGCCGGGCGACGACAAGCTGCGGGTGCGCTACCGCATCGACGGCACGCTGCACGATATGTTCTCGCTGCCGCTGATGACGTTGACGCCGCTGATATCGCGCATCAAAATCCTGGCGGGGATGAACATCGCCGACCACCACCGCCCCCAGGACGGTCAGTTTTCCGTGAAGTCCAAGGGGCGCTTCATCGATATCCGCGTGGGCATCATCGCCACCGTCTACGGCGAGATGGCGGTACTGCGGCTGCTGGACAAGTCGCGGGCGACGCTGGCCCTGACCGACCTGGGTTTCCTCCCGGAGAGCCTGGAGAAGTACGAGAACATGCTCCGGGTGCCCTACGGCATGATACTGGTCAGCGGCCCCACCGGGGCCGGCAAGACGACCACCCTTTACGCCTCGGTCAACTCGCTCGACCAGGTGGAGCGCAACATCATTACCGTGGAAGACCCGGTGGAGTACCGTTTCGCCGGTATCAACCAGATTCAGGTCAACCCGCGCGCCGGTCTCACCTTCGCCAGCGGCCTGCGCTCCATCCTGCGCCTCGACCCGGACGTAATCCTCATCGGAGAGATACGCGACGCCGAGACGGCCAATATCGCCATCCAGTCGGCGCTCACCGGCCACCTGGTGCTCTCCTCCATCCACGCCAACGACGCCGTGGGGGTGGTGCTCCGCCTCATCGACCTGGGCGTGGAGCCGTTCCTGGTCTCGTCGGCCCTTATCGGCGTCGTCGCCCAGCGCATGGTGCGCTGCGTCTGCCCCAAGTGCTCGCGGCCGGTGCCGCCCTCGCCGGAGGAGGCCCTGCTCTACCGCCAGGTGATGGGGGAAGACCGGGCCGAGTTCATCTACGGCGGCGGCTGCAAGTCCTGCTCCGGCAGCGGCTACCTGGGGAGGACGGGCATCTTCGAGATTTTCGCCAACAGCGACGAAATCAAGACGTTGTTGCTCACTGGGGCTACCGCCGGCAAGCTGCGCGACCAGGCCCTCAAGGAGGGCATGGCCACGCTCCTCAAGGACGGCATGTGCAAGGTGAAGGAGGGCGTGACCACCCCGGCGGAAGTCCTGCGTAACGCCTACACCGTGGGCTAACCGCGACATAATCAAGGCCGGGAATACGGGGGTGTTAACCGTATGATTTACCAATACGTGGCCTGCAGCGAAGCGGGGGATATCGTCAAGGGCAAGCTGACGGCGTCCAGCGAGGACGCCATCACCGACGCGCTGGGCTTTGCCGGTTACCGCCTCATCAACCTCAAGCCTTTTATCCCCTTCCTCAGCCTGGAGAAGCTGGAGATACAGCTCTCCCCGGTCAAGGAAAGCGATGTCATCCTGCTCTACCGCCAGCTGGCCCTGCTGCTGGAATCCGGCGTCAGCATCGTCACCGCCCTGGAGCTGCTGGGGGAGCAGATGTCCAACCGCACCCTGAAGAGGGTCGTCGGCGACGTCGTCGCCTCGCTGCAAGGCGGCGACCAGCTCTCCACGGCCATGGGGCGCCACCCGGAGGTCTTCGCCACGCTGAGCTGCCGCACGCTGAGCATCGGCGAGCAGACCGGCAGCCTGGAGACGATGCTGCGGCAGGTGGCCGACTACATGGAGAAGGAGGCGAACACGCGCAAGAGCATCAAGAGCGCCCTGATGTACCCGGTGATTGCCGCCTCGGTCACCATCGCCGTGGTGGGCGTGCTGGTCTTCTTCGTGCTGCCTTCCTTCAACAATCTCTACCGGTCTATCGGCGCCGAGATGCCCGGCATCACCCGCATCATGCTGGACGTATCGGTGCTGCTGCGCGCCAACGCCCTTTATATTTTACTGGGAGTGGTCGGCGCCGTCGGGCTGGCGATTATCTACTTCCGTACGGCGGAGGGGAGGTATCTCCTCGATAAAATTATGCTGCGCCTGCCGCTGATGGGGCGCGTCAAGCACCTCAACGAGCTGGCCCGCTGCTGCCGGAGCATCTCGTTGCTCTTCACGGCCGGGCTGCCGCTGACGGAGATTATGCCCCTGGTCATCCAGGGCTGCGGCAACCGCGTCATGGCGCGGGCGCTCTACGACGTACAGACGGATATGATTAGAGGCGAGGGCCTTTCGCGGCCGATGGCCAAGAACCCCATCTTTCTGCCCATGATGGTGCAGATGGTGAAGGTGGGGGAGGAGACCGGCAGCCTCGACGCCTCGTTGCAGGCGGTGACCCAGAACTACGAGGCCGAGGCTGCCGATAAGACCAAGGCCCTGGTGGGGCTGATTCAGCCGGTGATGACGCTGATTATCGCCGGCATCGTCGGGTTGATTGCCCTCTCCATGGTCTCGGCGATGTACTCCATCTACGGGCAGGCGTTTTCTTGAGCGAGGGAAAGCAGGAAGCTCCTATGAAGCGTATTAAAATGAGCAAGACGGGCTGGCTTCTCCTGGCGGCGGGCGTTTTCATCGTGGCGCTGGCCGTACTTGGCGTGGCCTTTTCCCGGCAGAACCGGTCGCAGACCGCCCTCAACCAGGAACTGGACCTCACGCAGAGCCGCTACGCCAGGCTGGACAACGACGAGCTTCAGGCCGAATACGACGCGCTGCTGGCCCGGCTGGAGACGGAGCGGGAGCGTATGTCCGATGCCGAGGCGAAGATGCACCGGAACATCGAGAGCGCCAATATCACCGACGAGTTCTTCCTCATCGCCGACGACTGCGGGGTGAGGGTGGTCGGCGTGACCACCACCCCCTTCGCCCGGAAGACCGTGGAAGACATCGACGGCTTCACCATAACGCTGAGCGGCCTGGTAACCGGGGAGCTGGACGAGCTCATCGATTTCGTCATCAGCCTCAACGAGGGCTATCCCACCGGCTATGTCGCCAGCGCCCGCGTCGTCCTGCCCGAGCCGCCCGAGGACGACCCGCCCACTGTCAGCGTCGAGCTGGTGCTCTACTCTTACGAAGGAAGCTGATTATGGCCAGTAAAATTACCACCATATCCATCGACGATACCAGCATCCGCTTCATGGTCAGCCGCGGCCGGCGCATCGTCAAGCTGGCCGAGCTGCCGCTGGAGGATAGCCTGGCGGATATCGCCGCCGGCGGCAAGGAGCCGGAGGTAGCCGCCGACATAAGAAGCCTGCTGAAAAGCCACAGGATAGGCGCCGGCAGGGTCATCGTCGGCCTGAGCGGGCGCCACTGCCTCACCCGGCCGCTTGTCCTGCCGGAGCTGCCCAGGGCGATGGTGGCCGAGGCCATTACCCGCGAGGCCCGGCGGCTGCTGCCGGTGCCGCTGGAGCAGCTCTACCTTTCCTGGCAGATATTAACCGTTTCCGGCGGCAAGACGCGGGCCTTCATCGCCGGCGTGCCCCGTCAGATTGCCGATACCGTGCTGCGCTTCCTCGCGCTGGCCGGGCTCAAGGCCTATCTCATGGACGTCAAGCCGCTGGCCCTGGCCAGGCTGGCCCCGGAGGCCAGCGCCGTTATCCTCGACGTGCAGCCGGAGGAGTTCGACATCATCAATATCACCGACGGGGTTCCCCAGCCCGTGCGTACCGTGCCCTTTCCCGGGGTGTCCCTGTCTCCCGACGAGAAGCTGGCCATCGTGTGCGACGAGCTGAAGCGCACCGTCCAGTTCTATAACTCCCATAACCCGGAGAGGCCGGTCGCTCCGGGCACCTCGCTGCTGGTATCCGGGGAGCTGGCCGCCGTGCCGGAGCGCTACGAGGCCCTGGCCGGGGAGTTGGGGCTGAAAGCGGCCCCGCTGCCCTCACCGCTGACCTGCGCCGACCAGGTCGAAGACCTCTATCACCTGGTAAACGTGGGGCTGGCGCTCAAAGAGCTGAAGACCCTGTCCGGCCCGCTGCTGACCAATCTCAACTGCCTCCCCGCCCCCTACCAGCCCAGGCAGGTTCCCCCGGGGCGCATCATCGCCCTGCTGGCCGGGGCGGCCGCCGTGGCGCTGCTCGTCTTTCTGGGCATGAACGTCCGGGACATCGCCGCCGATATCGGCCTGGTAAAGAGCCAGCTGGATTCCACCAATGTCATCATCGAGAAGAAGCAGGCCGAGCGGCAGGAGCTGACCGAGGGGATTGCCCTCATGGAGCAGGAGCTGGCGAAGCTCACGGCCGACCGTACCGTCTACGAGGCCGCCCTGAGCGATATCTACGCCAGGGGCGACCTGATTAACGGCAATATGGAGGCGGCGGTGGATAACCGCGTCAGCGGGATAGATTTCTACCTGATAGCCCACACCTACGGCGACCTTACCATCTCCGGGCAGGCGGCCAGCGAGCAGGAAGTGCTGGAGTACGTCCGCCGGCTGGACGCCACCGGGCGCTTTGCCGAGCTTACCATCGAGCGTCTCTATCTGGACGATGTCTGCGATATTTTCAGCGAGGTGATGGACTTCACCCTGACGTTGCGACTGGAGGGGGAAGAATGATGGATATTATCGCGCTGTTGAAGCTGGCGAAATCGAGGCGCGCCTCCGACGTGCACCTGGTACAGTCCCGGCCGCCCCTGCTGCGCATCGACGGCGGCCTGGTGCGCGCCGACGACCTGCCCCCCCTCACCGCCGAGGACATGGAGCAGGTATTGAACCAGATTACCACCGGGGCCGAGCGGGAGGAGTTCGAGCGGAGCCGCGAGCTAGACCTGGGCCAGACGGTGCCGGACGTGGGCCGGATACGCCTCAACGCCGCCCGCCAGCGCGGCACGGTATCCCTGGTGGTGCGGCTGCTGCCGCCGCAGGTGCCCGGCCTCGACGAGCTGGGCCTGCCGGAGGTCTGCCAGGAGCTGGTACAGCGACCGCGGGGGCTGGTGGTGGTCAGCGGGCCTACCGGCAGCGGCAAGTCCACCACGCTGGCGGCCATGATCGAGCACCTGAACCGCACCGGGAGCCGGCGCGTGGTGACCATCGAAGACCCCATTGAGTATACCTACGAAGACAAGGGCTGCACCATTACCCAGCGCGAGCTGGGCAGCGATACCCTCTCCTTCTCCGAGGCGCTGCGGCACGTGCTGCGGCAGGACCCGGACGTTATCCTCGTCGGCGAGATGAGAGACCTGGAGACGGCCGCGGCGGCGCTCACCGTGGCGGAGACGGGCCACCTGGTGCTCACCACCGGGCACGCCCCCAGCGCCGCGCAGGCCATCGAGCGTATTACCAATATGTTCCCGCCCCACGAGCGGCACCTGGCCCAGATGCGGCTGGCCTCGCTGCTGCTGGGCATCCTCTGCCAGGCGCTCGTCCCCCGGAAGGACGGCACCGGGCGGGTGGCCGCCATAGAGGTGATGCTGGCCACCCCGGCGGTGAGGAACCTCATCCGGGAGGGGAAGACCTACCAGCTGCCCAATACCATCCGCATGCACGCCGGCCAGGGCATGGAGCTGCTCGACCAGGCGCTGGTCCGGCTCTACCGCGGCGGTGTCATCAGCCGCGAGTCGCTCTACGAGTTCTGCAACGACCGGGACGAGATTATCAAGCTCACCGGCGAGCGGGAGGCCTGGCGGGAGAACGAGCCGGAGCCTTCGCTGGCGGCTGAGTTCGATTTTTCTGAGTAATCTATTCCCACCCAGGCCGCCCTCACCATCCGCGGCTTAGCCCGTAGTTCTGTCCCCCACCCCACCAAAATCCCTCTCTAACTCTCCCTTTACCAAAGGGAGAGGATGATGGTGCTAACCCCACACATCAAAGCCTTAATCCAATCTGTCTCCCCCTTTGAAAAAGGGGGAATAAGGGGGATTTCTTCTTCCGGGGTGGGCTGGGTGGGAAAGAATATCTAAGGCGGAGAGGTGGGGAAAAGGGGAGTAGCCTGCAAAGAGGGGCGAAGCCCCTCTTTTAATTTAGGTTCCCCCTCTCCTGCTGTAAGCCTCGTCAGGAGAGGGGGATACAGGGAGTGAGGTAGAAAAATAAACCCTGTAGACGTGGAAGAGACCCGCCAGCCGGATTCCCCCAAGATTCCCGGCCGGCAGGCCTCTCCCTGAGCAGAACAGTAGGAGTATGCTTGGTTACATCTTCATAGCGTTATCAAGCCGCTATTCTTCTTCGCCCGGGTACCAGACCTTACTAACCAAACCCGCGGTGTCGATACTGTATTCACCCTGGACTTCGTCGACGCCGCCGATGAAGTAGTCACCGACGGTGTAGCCGGTAGCCACGGTGCAGTCATCCCCGGCGGTTGATTGGTCGTGGTCGGCATCGCCGAAGACAAAGTCGCCGCTGTCTCCGGTAACGTTTTCGGTGGTGGCATCGGACATGGCCGCCATCACGGCCGTCTGGACGTTGTGGAGCTCGGTACTGGAGGCCTGCTCCTGGCCCTCGCCGATGAACTTGCCGACATTGGGCACGGCCACCGCCGCCAGGACGCCGAGGATAGCCACGACCACGAGAAGCTCGATGAGAGTGAAGCCCTTTTCCCCGGAGCGGAATTTGTGGTAAAACCTCTTCATTTTCCATACCTCCTAAGTCTCTTTTTTGGCAGGTTTTTACCCTGTTTTCAGCTTAGCATACCCCTGCCGGAGTTCAATGAGGCATTAGTCCCTGTACGGGTGGTAATAAAGTCCTGAATTGGGGGAATTCGGGGAGTTAAACCGAGGTTGACTCTCCCCGGAAAAACAGTCAGAATGGGGTGGTATGGACGCCCCCCTTGCGGTCATCTTCACCTTGCTGGGTATTGCCATCGGCAGCTTCCTCAACGTTTGCATCGACCGCCTGCCGGCCCACCAGTCGCCGGTTTCGCCGCCCTCCCGCTGTGACGGCTGCGGGCGCCGCCTGCGGCTGCTGGATTTAATACCGATAGTAAGCTACCTGTGGCTGCGCGGGCGCTGCCGCTACTGCCGGGCGCCCATTCCCCGCCGCGTGCTCCTTGTCGAGGTGCTCGGCGGCGCGGTCTTCTTCCTGGCCTTCTGGCGCTTCGGCATCAGCCCCCAGTTCGGCGTCACCGCCTTCTGGAGCGCCGTTTTCCTGGTGATTATCTTCATCGACTGGGAGCACCAGCTGATATTGAATGTAATCACCTACCCGGCGATGGTGGTGGCCCTCGTCATCCTCGGCGCCGACTCCGCCTGGCCCGGGGCGGGTATCCTCACCAATCTGGAGCTGGTACCCCAGCCCGGCATCCTCAGCGGGCTAATCGGCGGCGGCATCGGCTTCGTCTTCTTCCTCATCGTGTTTCTCATCGCGCCGCGGGGCATCGGCATCGGGGATATCAAGCTGGCCGGGCTCATCGGGCTGGTTACCGGAATTCCGCTGCTCATCGTCGGGCTGCTCACCGGGATACTGCTTGGGGGCATCGTGGCGGTGTTCCTCATCCTCTTCCGGCTCAAAGGGAGGAAGGACGTTATCCCCTACGGCACCTTCCTGGGCATCGGGCCCATCGTGGCCATGCTCTGGGGGGCCGATATCTATCAATGGTACCTGGGGCTCTTCTAGCCCCGGCGGCGGTTGACAGCGTAGCGGCGGGGCAGTACAATGTTCACGGTGAGCGCACCCATCAAAGCCAATCACATCCTCTCCGGCGATGCGGGCCGGCGGCTGGCGGCGCGTCGCCGTCGTTCCAACATTGAAATCATCGCCGATATGCTGCGCGTCGGTGAAGGCGGCGCGGGCAAGACGGAGATAATGTACGCCGCTAATATGAGCTATAACCAGATACAGCGATACCTGGACTACCTGATGGGCGAGGGCTTCATCACCAAGATGGACATGGGCGGCGCGACGGCCTACCGGGTGACCGATACCGGCCTCAAGCTGCTCAAGACCATCGATAGCCTGATGGAGATGCTGCCAAGCCACGGCGAAGGCCGCTAGGCAGGCTGCCTTTATTAAAGAGGTTCCTTTTATAATATAATCCCGGAGGTGTTGTAGTCTCCGGGGTTCTTTATTTACCGCATGCGGCCCTCCGGCCGTCCATCCATTTGGAAACCTGTTCCATGTAATATTTATCAAAAATTTATGAATCCTTTATTACTTTTATATGTATATTTATGCCCCGATGCTAGACTAACGGTAACGATAAAAACAAGGCCCTACCGGCTGTACGAGAGGAAAAGCAGTTAATGAGAAGAACCCTTATGTTGGATGAAGACGACCTGGTAATGGTGGTCAAAGAAGACGTCGTCAAGCAGATAGACGAGAACCGCGGCGAGCTGAACCGCACCGAGTTCGTCAACTACCTCATCCAGTACCAGCTCAAGGAGCGCGAGCGGCACGACGATTACGTACCCAAGGAAGACTTCCTGAGATTCACCCGGCAGATAACGGGGCTCCTCAACGATTTCCTCCAGTTCTTCGTCAGCTACGGGATGTCCCTGGGCAAGGGGAACCAGCCCGCCGACATCCGGGCGCTGGCCGAGCGGCTGGAATCCCTCCCCAAGACCGACGAAGAGGACCAGGACTGGTAGTCCCGCCAGCCACCTCAACCAAATAGCCATAAACCCCCGCATCCTCTAGAACTTAGTTCTAGAGGATATTTCTATAACTATGTTCTAGTAGATAGTCACTTCACAGCTAGCCTCATTTGTCTTAGGCTTTGGCTAAAGCTTCGGTCTTTCCCGTAGAGGCCGTTAGACTTGTGAGGTTCAGCATGCCGAAAGCGGGCGACCTGCTGCGTCAGGGCAGGAGCGAAGAGCTGTGGCAGATGTGCTGCGGTTTCCTCAGGTTCAACATCGCCGATTTCATGGCTGTCCAGAAGCGCCTCCTTGAGCAGCAGCTTACCCTGCTCAACGCCTCCCCGCTGGGGGAAAAGATAATGCGCGGGGCCAGGCCGAAGACGCTCGAGGAGTTCCGGCGTAGCGTCCCGCTGACCACCTACCGGGACTACTGCCCCGAGCTTATGGAGAAGCGGGAGGATGTATTACCGGCCAGGCCGGAGCAGTGGGTTCGTACCTCCGGCCGCTCCGGCGAATACCCATGTCGCTGGGTGCCGATGACGGAAGAGTATGCCCGGGAGATGAGCGTTTTAATGTACGGCATTGGAATGCTCAGCGGCTGCAGGGGGTGGGGTGACAGTTCTCAGATACCGGAGCGTCCCAGTATTATCTATACCGTAGCCCCCCGCCCCTATATGTCGGGTGCCATGGCCAGCCTCCTGGAGAAGCAGACTCCTATTAGCCATTTACCGGCTTTAGAAGTTGCTGAAGGACTATCTTTTGAAGAGAGGGTAAGACTCGGTTTCCGACAGGCGCTGTCCCAGGGAATAGACTATTTCTTCGGGCTATCCATGGTTCTTGCGCAGATAGGTGACAAGTTCGGTCAATCCTCGGGCAAGATAAATGCTGGGCTGTTGTTTTCCCCGCCTAAGGCATTATTCCGCTTGGTCAAAGGGTTGGCCAAGAGTAAGCTGGCCAGAAGGCCGATGTTACCTAGGGACATATGGCCGGTTAAAGGAATAATATGCAGCGGCCTGGATAGCTGGGTATACAGGGATAAAATAAAAGAATTCTGGGGTAGATATCCGCTGGATGTGTACGCCACAACCGAGGGGGGCATTATCGCTACCCAAGTGTGGGATTATGACAGCATGACTTTTATCCCCAATCTCAACTTCCTGGAATTCGTTCCCGAGGAAGAACACTTCAAGTGGCAGCTGGACCGCAGCTACCAGCCAGAGACTGTTTTGTTGAATGAAGTCGAAGAAGGCATGTATTATGAGATAATTATCACGAACTTTCACGGAGGTTCGCTGGTCAGGTATCGTATTGGTGATTTAATCAAAATTACATCGTTACGGAACGAGAAATTAGGCATTAACATACCGCAAATGGTCTTTGCCAGACGAGCCGATGGATTAATCAATTTCGTGGTTGTTCAGCTTACTGAGAAGCTCATCTGGCAGGCAATAGAAAGCACTCATATTGCCTACGAGGACTGGGCAGCTTACAAAAAGCCGGGAGAGTCGGTATTAACTGTGCTTTTAGAACCCCAAAATACCTTTCAGAGCAGTGCTGAAGACTGGGCGACAAGGATACGTCAGTATATTTTAAGGTCTGACGAAAGCAATAACAGGATGTCTGGCGTTCTTGAAGATTTAACTGACATGGTTGATTTCAATGTCGAGGTTGAGCTGTTGCCCCAGGGTGCCTTTGCGAATTTCACAAAACAGAAACAATCGGAAGGCGCTGACATGGCCCATCTCAAACCACCCCACCTGAATCCTTCAGAAAAGGTGCTTTCATTATTGCGGGGTGAGGAAGAGACCATCATCGTTACTAAAGTAAGTACCCGAACCCGGACTGCCTCCGGCGAAAAAAACGCCGAAAAAGCCCAAAAACCATAGTACTTTAGTCTCCCTTACATTGGTCTCTTGACTTTAGTAACCTCTTGACAGGTATAAAATTAGGGCTGATAATGCCCTTATATGAGTATTTCTGCACTGGTTCCCTTAATCGCCACGGTGGCTTATGTACCTCTGCTGCTTACCACCGCAGGGAGCCGCCCGTGGCAAAAGCGATATACTCTATTTATTCTGTTCCTTTTATCGGCTATGGTCTGGAGTTTTACCGACTTCTTCTTCCGTAGCAATTTATTCCCCCAGTACAATATCATTCTACTTAAGATTATTATGGTTGTATTACCCTTAATGGCAGTACAACTACACGTTTTCTCATCGACTTTCTTCATTTCAGGACAGGGTCGCTGGTTGCCATTGGTTTACGTTTCACTAGCTATTATTGTTGTCTTAGTTTTAACCGGGCAGGTTGTCGACAATATCGTCACCGTCGATGGTAAAATTTATCCTCATTATAATCCGGGAATTGCGTTCATTGCTTTTTCGCTCATGGCTTTAGTTGTCAGGAACATGTATGTTTTCTGGAAAAAGCTCAAGATATTAAATAATCCGGTAATATATAACCAGACCGTTTCACTTATGCTTGGAATCGGAGTTCTGACTGTTTTCATTTTAACGGGAATATTGCCTTGGGGGAGAGAGTATCCGATACCTCATATCGGCAACCTCATCAATGCCACCATTCTCAGCTATGCCGTCGTCCGGCACAAGCTGGTGGATATCCGGCTCGTCCTGCGGCGGGGCACTGCCTGGCTGGCCCTGGGCGTTGTCGGCGGCCTGGCCTACTGGGCGCTGCTCGCCGTTTTCCACAGGATTTTCAATTTCCAGCTGGACGTGACGGCGACGATAGTGGCCATCGCCATCGGCCTGGTCATCTCGGGCTTTATCTATAAAGTCCGCGATTACTTCTTTAAGTTCATGACGCGGGCGTTCCGGGGAGCGAGCTACGACTCCCGCCAGGAGCTGCTCGAGTTCTCCGACAAGATACACAACATCTTCAGTCTGAAAGAGCAGGGCGGCGAGCTGCTTTCGCTGCTGGCGAAGGGCATCAACATCAAGGAGACCTGTCTGCTCTTCCCGGAGGCCGGCAGCGAGGACTTCCGCACCCAGTTCGCCGAGCCCAAGGGTAAGGATAACCACCTGGCCCACCTGGTGTTGCGGGCGGGCAATCCCATCATCCGCTATCTGGAGAGGGAGCGTAAACCGCTGTCCCGTGAGAGCCTTACCATCCTGCCCAGCTTCCTGGGGCTCTGGCCGCAGGAGAAAGAGGATATCGCCTCCCGCGAGGTGGAGATATTCGTCCCCCTGATAAGCCGCGACCGGGTTATCGCCATCCTGGTGGTGGGCGAGAAGCGTTCCGGCAGGTACACCCTGGAGGATATCAGCATCCTCGAGGACGTTACCGGACGCGTGGCGGTCAGCATCGAGAAGGAGTACCTCCGTGAGCAGCTCCGCGAGCGAGAAGAGGAGCTGTCCGTTATCAACAATTCTAGCACGATACTCACCTCCAGCATGGACATCCAGGAGATATACGGCGGTTTCATCGAAGAGCTTAAAAAGGTTATCGATATCACCTGGGCGTCAATCGTCCTCGTCGACGATACCGAGCTCTGCTGCGTGGCCCTGTCTTCCTCGGAAGGGGTGGCCTACCAGGTAGGCGAAAAGCTCCCCATGGAGGGGACGGGCACGGGTTGGGTGGTCAATCACAAGAAGTCCTTCATCGACTCCGACCTCTCCAAGGAGAGGCATTTTACCACCGGTGAGAATTTCTATCAGCTGGGGTTCCGCACCATCGTCTACCTGCCGCTGGTAGCCAAGGGCGAGGTCATCGGCTGTTTCATCGTGGCCAGCCGGGAGCCCAACGCCTTCAGTCACCGGCATATCAAGCTCCTGGAGCAGCTGGCCGCGCAGATTGCCATGCCGCTGGAGCACACCCATCTCTACGCCAAGGCGGAGCTCAAGGCCCGCATCGACGAGCTTACCGGCCTGCTCAACCGCCGCTCCCTGGACGAGATGCTCGACAGCGAAATCAGCCGTCACTCCCGCTACGGCAGCGTCTTCTCCCTGGCGATACTCGACCTGGATTCCTTCAAGGCCTTTAACGATACCTACGGGCACCTCTCCGGCGACCGCCTGCTGCGCCAGGTGGGGCAGGTCATCAAGAGCACCGTCCGCGCCTCCGATCACGCCTTCCGCTACGGCGGCGACGAGTTCGCCATCGTCTTCCCGCAGACCGATACCGAGGCCGCCTTCCAGGTGGTGGAGAGGGTACGCAAGCGGATTACCGACGGACTGGAATGCGGCGACATACCGGTGAGCACCAGCATCGGGCTGGCCGGCTGGCCGGACGACGGCATCACCCACAGCGACATTATCGCCGCGGCCGACGCCAACCTCTACCGGGCCAAGCGGGAAGGTGGCAACCAGAGCTACCGTACCTCCAATGAGCCGCAGTCTGTCCTGCCGGCGGAACCGGGAGCGGAAACGAGGGTCGTCATTGATAACAAGACCCTGAGCGTCATCTCCGCCCTCTCGGAGACAGTAGACGCCCGCTGCCATTACCCCGACAGTCACGCCCGCAAGGTGACCGATTACGCCCTGGCCCTGGCCAAGTCGCTGGATATGGATATGCCGGGAATCGGCAAGCTGGAGGCCTGCGCCCTGCTGCACGACGTCGGCAAGATGGGCATCAGCGAGGAGATACTCAATAAAAAGGGCGAGCTTACGGCGGAGGAGTGGCAGGAGATGAAGACCCATCCCCAGCTGGGGGCGACCATTGCCAGCCGCATCCCGCAGCTGGCCCACTGCGCTGAGGCTGTCCACCATCATCATGAGTGGTATAATGGCGAGGGCTACCCCGACGGGCTCAAGGGCGAGGCGATACCGCTGGAGTCGCGTATCCTGGCCATTGCCGACGCCTACACTATTATGACTTCCGAAAGGGCTTACGATACGAAGATGACACCCCGGCAGGCGCTCGACGAACTGAAACGGGGCGCCGGCGTGCAGTTCGACCCGCAGCTGGTGGAGCAGTTTGCGGCCCTTTATAAGAGAAAAGAAGCCAAACCCAGGAAAAGAGCGAGGAGGTAAAGCTGGTTCAGGCCATCCCGGCCGGGTATGAAACCGAGCAGGCACTATGAACAATAATAACAACGGCAAGATACAGGTATTCATCATCAGTCAGCAGTCTTTGTTTCTGCAGGCGGTGGAGCAGACCTTATCCGATACCGAGGATATCATTCTGCTGGGTTCCACCGGCGCCCACGATGATGTCCTCCGGGCTATTGATAACCTGCCGCCGGATGTAGCCCTGCTGGACCTGGACGGCCTGCAGGAGGTCGGCCTGGAGCTTACCCGCAAGCTGAAACAGCGCTCGCCCAATATCGGCGTTATCATCCTTACCTCCAACCCCGATGATAACCAGCTCTTCCTGGTGCTCAAGGCCCAGGCGGTGGCCTATCTCAGCAAGGAGGTTACCGGTCAGCAGCTCGTCAGTATCATCCGCCGCGTCGCCCACGGCGAGCACCCCATCAACGAGAGCCTCACCGCCCGCCCCAAGCTGGCGGAGCATGTCCTCCAGCAGTTTCAGGAGCTATCCCTGCAGCGGGAGACCGAGGCCTTTATCTCGCCGCTTACCCCCCGCGAGATTGAGATACTCCGCTACATCGCCCAGGGCTATCTCAACAAGCAGATTGCCGCCGAGCTGGGCATCAGCGAGCAGACCATCAAGAACCACGTGACCTCCATCCTGCGCAAGCTCAATGCCAACGCCCGCACCGAGGCCGTGGTCGTGGCCATCAAGCAGGGGCTGATAAAGCTGACATAAAATCGCTCGCATCACGGTATCACGCCCCGGTTTTTCAAGGTGCCCCGCCCTGTGACATAATAAACACGTGTCCGGCATAGATTTCGGCTCCGTCCTTCTCCTCGCCCTGGCCCTTTCCGCCGACTGTTTCGCCGTGGCCCTTAGCGGCGGCATGGCTCGGCGTCTCCCCCTCCGCCGCCTGGTACGCGTCCCCGTCTTTTTCGGTGTTTTTCAGGGGCTGATGACGCTGGTGGGGTGGCTGGCCGGGCGCAGCGTGGTGGACTATATCGCCGCCTACGACCACTGGCTGGCCTTCGGGCTGCTGCTTGCCATCGGCCTCAAGATGATCCGGGAGTCCTTCAAGGGCGGCGACGGGCGCGCCGGGACGGACATTACCCGCCTCTGGGTGCTGCTGACACTGGCCGTGGCCACCAGCATCGACGCCCTGGCGGTGGGCCTGAGCCTGGCCTTCCTACAGGTGAATATCGCCGCGGCCAGCGTTACCATCGGCGTCACCGCCCTGATTATCACCGTTCTCGGCCTGCTCATCGGCCGGCGGGTGGGGGCTATCATCGGGCGGCGGGCCGAGCTGGTCGGCGGCGCCGTCCTCATCATCATCGGTGTGCGCATCCTCCTGGAGCACCTCCTCTAACCCGTTTACCCTTTGCTGGCGATACGGGCTGTGCTAGAATATTTCCGTGGATACCGACGTAGAACCGAAGACAGTCAACCCCCTCATCGGCGCGCAGCTCAAGCGCCTGCCGCAGCGCCCCGGCGTCTACCTGATGCGCGATTCCGCCGGGCAAATCCTCTACGTGGGCAAGGCCACCAGCCTCTATCACCGCGTCCGCTCCTACTTCCAGAACCCCCGCAGGCTCAACCCCAAGCTTCAGAAGCTGGTCGCCCGCGTGGCCGATATCGATTTCTACGTGGCCACCTCGGAGACCGAGGCCCTCATCATGGAGCTCAACTTCATCAAGCAGTACCACCCCCGCTATAACGTGAGCCTCAAGGACGACAAGACCTTCCCCTACCTCAAGGTGGACATATCCGACGACTGGCCGCGGGTCTACGCCACCCGCCGCTTCCAGGACGACGGCGGGCGCTACTTCGGCCCCTTCGCCAACGCCCGCTCGGTAAAGCAGACCCTCAAGACCCTGCGGGGCATCTTCCCCTTCCGCACCTGCACCAAGGTCATCAACCGGAAGGGGCGCCCCTGCCTGGAGTATCACCTGGGGCACTGCCTGGCCCCCTGCACCGGCAACGTGGGACGGGAGGAGTACCGCCGGGTCATCGAGGAGGTCATCCTCTTCCTCGAAGGCAAGCGCGAGAAGGTGGTGCGCGAGCTCAAGAGCCAGATGAACCAGGCCGCCCGGGCCACCGACTACGAGAAGGCGGCCCGCCTGCGCGACCAGATTCAGGCCATCGAGGACGTCATCGAGGGGGAGCGCATCGCCGCCACCATCCGCGGCGAGCAGGACGTAGTCGCCTTCGTCAGCGAGGGCGACCAGGCCTTCGCCCAGGTGTTGTTCGTACGCGGCAACAAGCTCACCGGGCGCGAGGGCTTTCTCCTCCAGGGGGCCAGCCACGAGCCGCCCCGGCAGATTATGACCAGCTTCGTCAAGCAGTTTTACTCGTCTTCGCCCCAGATACCGCCGCGCCTGCTGCTGCAGTACCCGGTGGACGATAAAGAAGTCATCCGGGAGTGGCTCAGGGGCAAGCGCGGTGGGGCCGTGACCATCGAGGTGCCGCGCCGGGGGAGCAAGAAGCAGCTGGTGGATATCGCCGCCGAGAACGCCCGGCAGGGTCTGGAGCGCATCAAGATAAAAGAGCTGGCCGCACCTAAATCGCTCCAGGCGGCCCTGGAAGAAATCCAGAAAGAGTTGAAGCTGCCCGCCCCGCCGGAGCGGATGGAGGCCTACGATATCTCCAATATCCAGGGCACCTCGGCGGTGGGGAGCCTGGTCGTCTTCGAGAAGGGGCGGCCGAAACCGGCGCACTACCGCCGCTTCAAAATCCGCACCGTGGCCGGCGCCGACGACTACGCCATGCTCCGCGAGGTGCTGCGGCGGCGCTTCAAGCGCGCCGGGGGCGGTAAAGCCAGCACCGACGCCTGGGCCATCCCGCCCGACCTCGTCCTCATCGACGGGGGCAAGGGCCAGCTCAACGCGGTGCTCTCCGTCCTCGAAGAGATGAATATCGCCCTTCCACTGGCCAGCCTGGCCAAGGAGAACGAGGAAATTTTCCTGCCCCGCCGCAGGGCCCCGGTGGTTTTACCCAAGTCCTCCCCCGGCCTGCAATTATTGCAGCGCCTCCGCGACGAGGCCCACCGCTTCGCCATCAGCTATTTCACCAGCGTCCACCGCAAGAAGACTTTTACCTCGGCGCTGGACGGCATCCCCGGCATCGGCCCCCGGCGCAAGAGCGCCCTGCTGCGGCAGTTCGGCTCGGTAAGCCGCATCCGCGAGGCATCGGTCGAGGAGCTGGCCGCCGCCACCGGCCTGAGCCGGGAACAGGCGAGCCGGGTAAAGGAGCAGCTCTAGCCATGCCCGCCAACCTGACGCCGGACTATTTCGCCGCCGAGAAGGCCTTCCGCCAGGCCAAGACCACCCTGGAGCGAATCGCCTGCCTGGAGGAGATGCTGGCGGTGATGCCCAAGCACAAGGGCACCGACCACCTCCGCGCCGACCTGCGCACCAAAATCGCCAAGCTCACCCAGTCGCTGGATAAAAAGACGGCCACCCAGCGCGCCTCGATGATGATTGAGAAGGCGGGGGCCGCCCAGGTGGCCGTCATCGGGCCGCCCAACTCCGGCAAGTCGCAAATCGTGGCCGGTTTTACCAAGGCCCAGCCGGTAGTGGCCGCCTACCCCTACACCACCCAGACGGCCCTGCCGGGGATGATGAACTACGAGAATATCCAGATACAGCTCATCGACACGCCTCCCCTGGGCGAGGCCGCCCCGGAGTGGTGGGTCTTAAATATCATCCGCCGCGCCGACGGCCTCTTGCTGGTGGTCGATTTAAGCGAAGACGCCGCGGCCCAGCTCGACGCCCTGACGGCG
>DAOUEH010000009.1:0-5589 GCA_034430635.1 Dehalococcoidales bacterium
CCCGCTCGGCGACCATGCGCCGCCCCGGCTCGATTAACATATCCCCCAGGGCGGCCAGGCTGCCGCCGATGATAATCATCTCCGGGTTGAAGATATTGGTCACGTTGACGAGACCTATCCCCAGATAATAGGCCGCCCGTTCGATGACCGATTGGGCCAGGCTATCGCCCTGACGGGCGGCGGCGCCTACCTGCTCGGCCGTTACCCCGGCCATATCGCTGAGGACAGACGCCTCACCCTTTTCCAGGCGGGCGCGGGCGTCCCGCGCCACGGCCCGGCCGGAGGCGAGCATCTCCAGGCAGCCGCGGTTGCCGCAGCCGCAGTCCGGCCCGTCGGCGACGGTGGTGTGCCCGATTTCCCCGGCCCCGCCGGCGGCCCCCAGGTATAATTCGCCGTTAATGATAATGCCGCCGCCGATGCCCGTGCCGACGGTCAGCAGCACGAGGTCGGCTACTCCCTTCCCGGCGCCGTAGCGGTGCTCACCGAGGGCGGCGGCGCTGGCATCGTTGATAACGAAGGCGGGCTTCCCAAACCTCTCGCCGATAATACTCCCCAGCGGGATATCGGCCCACCCCGGCATATTCGGCGAAGGGGTCACCACGACACCGCGACCCGTATCTATCCCCCCGGCGCAGGCGATGCCGATACCGCACAGCCGGGAGGGCTTGAGGTCATTCTTTTCGAGGAGGTCTTCCATGGCGTCGGTGAGCCGCCCGATAACCGCCCCGGCCCCCTGGGCGGCCAGACTGGGGCGGGTGTCTCGGGCCAGTATCCGGCCGTCGGCGGAGACCAGGGCGGTAATTATCTTGGTGCCGCCGATATCCGCCGCCAGAACCAGGGCGTCCTGCCGACTTGTCATTGCGCTATAGTCAATCCTGTAGTATCTTTTCAGGCCGAGACGGCGCCGCTGCCCAGCTCGGCGATGAGAACATAGAGGGCCAGTTCGCCTTCCATCCGGCCCGTCTTGATGGCCAGGTCGGCTTCCAGGAGCCGGTGATACACCTCGCGGATGCGCCCCGGCGAGTACCTGTCCGCCTGCTCCCAGGCCTTGCCCAGGACAAAGTCCGAGGTCAGCCCCAGCCGCTTCTGGATTTCGCCCCGCGCCAGCCCCTGCCCGCGCAGCTCCCTTATCTGGTAGATAATGCGCACCTGCCGCGAGAGCATCACCAGTAGCTGCGCCGGGGCCGCCCCCTGCCGCAGGAGCTGCTGTAAAATCCCCTGGGCGGTACCGCCCCGGGACTCCAGGATGGCGTCCACCATGGCGAAGACGCTGCCCTCCTGGGCATAGCTCACCACCGCCCGCACGTCGGCCTCCTCGATGCGCCGGCCCCCGGCGTAGAGGGTGAGCTTGTCCACCTCGGCGGCCATAATCCAGAGGTTCGAACCCACGAAGCGGCAGAGCAGCTTCACGGCCGGCGGCGATACGCTCCCCCCGGCGGCAGCTACCCGCCGCGCCACCCACTGTTCCAGAGACGACCCCCTGAGCAGGGGAAAGGCCCGTACCGCCTTCACGGTGGCCAGCTCCCGCAGCAGCGGATTGGCGCTGCCTATCCGGCCGCCGATTATCACCACCTCGGTGAAGTCCGGCAGCCCCTTCATGATGGCGGCGATTTCCTGGTATTCGTCCGGGCCGTTCCTGGCAGGGGCGGCCTTGCGGCGGTTATTCTTCCCCCTGGCCTCGAAGCGCTCCAGCAGCCCCTCGATGACGACGAGACGCTTGTCCGCCAGAAAGGGGACGGTCCCGGCGGCGGCGCGGAGCTCGGCGGGGGTCACCTGCCGCCCGTCGAGGACGGTGGTATTGGTCATCAGGGCCGAGGCATCGCCGATGCCCTTTTTTATCTCGTCCAGCGCCTGGCGGATGGAAAAATCATCCTCGCCCACGAGCACGTGCAGCAAATTTTACGCTCCCGCTTATCAGAATATTCTTGTCAGGTAATTATAGCATAATTCGCCGCTTATGCCCCCACCCATCCGTGTTATCTATTCCCACCCGACCGCCCTCTATCATCAACGGCTTAGCCCCTGTTTCCCACACACTATAGAGAGTTTTAGAGAGGTGAAACCTCTCTTTTTTTACTTTCCCCCTTCCCCTGGGGGAAGGGGGATTAAGGGGGATGGGGGTACTCCCCAAATACAGTGAATGAGGCAAAAAGATTCCCCTGACTCCCCGAAAGGTATATACTTAAGATAGGGGGATGATTCGTGCTGGCATTATGGTTAATTATCGGGGCGGTGGCGGGGGGATACCTGGGCTGGCTTCTGGGGCGTTTCAACAGCCGCCGGCGCCGGGACTGTGAAACACCCACCTGAGTCGCCACGTCCAGCCCCCGGTCGGGGGCCATCACCGGCATTATCCTGGGGCTGCTTATTGCTTATCTAATCACCATAGCTATTTAGTAGCATCATGCGAAAAAGCTGGCTAACGCTGATATTACTCTCAGCTATCCTCGGGCTGGCCGCCTGCGGCACGCCGGGAACGGTAACCTTACCACCGGCAACCACCCCGGCGCAAAACGGAACCACGCCACCAGCCACGCCGGCGACCACCGGGGAGCCCTCCGACCCCTTTGACGGCTGGTGGGAGGAATACCGCCGGCCTTTTACGCTGGATAGCTCGGCCTACCCCGCCTTCTATCGCGGCGCTTACGGCTCCCGGCTCGACGAGCTGCGCGGCTACCTGCTCGGTGCCGCCGGACTGCGCCAGGCGGGGTTCGACTCCGTCATGCTGGGGGTGGATGTCGTCTTCGACCCGGCCACCGGCGAGGCCAAATCTCTCGGAGACGATGTCTTCCTCTTTTACCTCCAGGCGCTCAAGCGAGAGGGCTTCCGCATTATCCTCATCCCCAACCCGATGCACCCCAATCTGGACATGGGGCTCGGCTACGAATGGGAAGACTACGACCCCGCTGCCGGCTACCACCGCAGCTACGAGCTCATCCACCGGCTGGACGACGCGGTCGTGAAATGGGCGGCCCTGGCCGAAGAGTATGGGGTGGAAGGATTCGCCCCATGCAACGAGCCTTATAAGCTCGTCCGGGACTATACCGATGCCTCGCGCTGGCTCCAGGAAATTCAGCCCCGCATCCGGGAAGTATATCACGGCCCGCTCTGGGCGGTGGATACCATGCACGATATCGGCCCCGGTCGCAGCATCCCCTACCCCTACGACTACACCGGCTATAACAGGATTCTCTGCGGCCCACCCGCCGGATGGAAAGATATCGACCCATGGGAAGAAATGTTCCGGCTCTATATCGAGCAGGGCAGCCAGTACGTTGCCGACTACGACCTGGAAGGGTTCGGGCTCTACGAGTGCGGGGCCTATACCGGCGGTATCTGGTACGAGGACGGCCTGGCGGTCTGGGACCAGGTTATGAGCCAGGCGCAGGCCGGGGAAATCGCCGCGGCGATGGTGCGGCAGGCGAACGGCGTCGCCAGCGCCTGTTTTCCCAGAGTATCTACAGGCTGGATTGACCCCGGCACGCCTGCTTTCGATATCGTAAGCGACTGGTACCTCAACCTCGGCGGGATTATTACCCCCCTCGAAGCCGGCGTCTGGACTTACGATGAGCTTATCGAGATAGAGCAGAGGCTCGCCGGCGAGGACTACGAGGACATCTTCCAGATTACGGAAATCACGGATACCCACCAGTCTTAGCCCCCCGCCCCTCGTGGAGTAATCTATTCCCACCCCGGCCGCCCTCGGCACATCCGCGGCTTAGCCCGCAGTTTTCTCCACCCCTTTACCCCATACAGGAAGAAAAGGATGCTCTCATCCACGGGGAGGGGTAAAACCATCGGGATAAGCCGGAAATGCCCCGGGCGTGTCGGGCGGGAAAGGAAATCTCGGCGCGGGGCGGGGCAAAGGGGGTTAGGTAAAAACAACCTCCGCTATACTCTTTTCACAAGAAATATTCCCAAATCCGTACAAATGAGCTATAATCATTAATAGCCATGCCAGAGTTTAAAATCGTCTCCGATTTTCAAATGACCGGCGACCAGCCGGAGGCCGTCGACAAACTGGTGGAGGGCCTTGATAAAGGCTACCAGCACCAGACGCTGCTGGGCGTCACCGGCAGCGGCAAGACCTTCACCATGGCCAACGTCATCGAGCGGGTGCAGCGCCCCACGCTGGTCATCTGCCACAACAAGACCCTGGCCGCCCAGCTGGCCAGCGAGTTCCGCGAGTTCTTCCCGGAGAACGCCGTGGAGTACTTCGTCAGTTACTACGACTACTACCAGCCGGAGGCCTATATCCCCCGCACCGATACCTATATCGAGAAGGACGCCGAAATCAACGAGGAAATAGACAAGCTGCGCCACGCCGCCACCCGCGCCCTCTTCGAGCGGCGGGACGTCCTCATCGTGGCCTCGGTCTCCTGCATCTACGGCCTGGGCGAGCCAGAGGAGTACCGCAGCTTCGTCGCCAGTATCAAGCGGGGAGATACCTACGGGCGGCAGCACCTCCTGCGGCAGCTGGTGGACATGCAGTACGCGCGCAACGAGATGGACCTGGCGCGGGGCAACTTCCGCATCCGCGGCGATACCCTGGAAATCCAGCCCGCCTACGAGGAGCTGGCCCTGCGCATCGAGTTCTTCGGCGAAGACATCGACCGCATCTCGTCCCTCGACCCGCTCACCGGCGAGCTCCTGGGCGAGATGGACGAGGTGGATATCTACCCGGCCAAGCACTTCGTCACCTCCCACGATAAGATGCTCAACGCCATCGAGGCCATTAAAAAGGAGCTGGCGGCAAGGCTGGCCGAGCTCAACCAGCAGGGTAAAATCGTGGAGGCGGCGCGCCTGGAGGCGCGGACGAACTACGACCTGGAGATGCTGCGCGAGGCCGGCTTCTGCACCGGCGTGGAAAACTACTCCCGCCACCTGGCCGGCCGGGCCCCGGGCAGCCCGCCCTGGACGCTTTTAGACTATTTCCCACCGGACTTTCTCCTCTTCATCGACGAGAGCCACATGACCGTCCCCCAGATACGCGGCATGTACCGCGGCGACCGCGCCCGCAAGGAGACCCTGGTCGATTACGGCTTCCGCCTCCCCTCGGCGCTGGACAACCGCCCCCTGGACTTCACCGAGTTCTCTAATCACATCAACCAGGTAGTCTATACCTCGGCCACGCCCGCCGATTACGAGTACCAGCACTCGCAGCAGGTGGTCGAGCAGCTCGTCCGCCCCACCGGCCTCCTGGAGCCTAAAATCGTAATCAAGCCCACCAAAGGCCAAATCGACGACCTGCTGGAGCAAATCCGCGAGCGGGTCGACAAGGGCACGCGCTGCCTGGTGACGACGCTCACCAAGCGCATGGCCGAGGAGCTGGCCGACTACCTGGTCGAGATGGGCGTCCGCACCCACTACCTGCACTCCGAGGTGGACACGCTGGAGCGCGTCGAAATCCTGCGCGACCTGCGCCTGGGCGTCTATGACGTCGTCGTCGGCATCAACCTGCTGCGCGAGGGGCTCGACCTCCCCGAGGTCAGCCTGGTGGCCATCCTCGACGCCGATAAGGAAGGCTTCCTGCGCTCCCGGGGCGCCCTCGTCCAGACGATGGGCCGCGCCGCCCGCCATATCGACGGG
>DAOUEH010000010.1:0-5877 GCA_034430635.1 Dehalococcoidales bacterium
AATCGCGGGGCAGGAGCTGCGGGACATGTTCGCGGCGGCTGCCTCCTGGCTGGAGAAGAGCTCCGCCGAGATAGATGCCCTCAATGTTTTCCCGGTGCCGGACGGCGATACGGGCACCAACATGATGCTCACCATGCGCTCCACCATGGAAGAGGCCTACCGCGCCCCCGACCACAGCGCCTCCGGGGTCGCCCAGGCCATGGCCCGGGGCGCCCTGATGGGGGCCCGCGGCAACAGCGGCGTGATTCTCTCGCAGATATGGCGCGGCCTGGCGGACGGGCTCAAGGGCAAGGAGACCTTTACCGCCGCCGACCTGGCCGGTGCCCTCAAGGAATCGGCGGCCATCGCCTATAAGGGGGTGAGCAACCCTGTCGAGGGGACGATGCTCACGGTGATGAACGATGCCGCCGCCGCCGCCCGCAATGAGGTAGCCGGGGGCAACGATGACATCATCGCCGTGCTGGAGGTCACCGTAAGCGCCGCCGCCACCTCGGTGGAGCGGACGCCCTCGCTCCTCAAGGTGCTCAAGGACGCCGGGGTGGTTGACGCCGGCGGCCAGGGCCTCTACACGATACTGGAAGGGGCCTTACGCTTCCTGAAAGGGGAGACAGAACTGATGCGGCTGCGCAAGCCCCAGATAATCGTCAGCGACCTGCCCTATACCGCGTCGCTGCCGCAGACGGTGGGCGTGGACGAGGTGCCCTACGGCTACTGCACCGAGTTCCTCCTCAAGGGGGAGAAGCTGGAGCCGGAGGTAATCCGCAAGCGCCTGGAGAAGAAGGGCGAGTCGCTAATCGTCGTCGGGGACGAAGCGGCGGTGCGTATCCATATCCACACCCTCGACCCCGGCGCCGTCATGCGGTTCGTCACCCACCTGGGGACGATGCATCAGGTGAGCGTCCGCAATATGGACGAGCAGCACCAGGACTTCCTGGAGATGCAGAAAGAGCGTATGCCCACCACCGATACCGCCGTGATTGCTGTGGCCTGCGGGGACGGTCTCGTCGATATCTTCGGCAGCCTGGGGGCCGTCGCGGTGGTGCCCGGGGGGCAGACGATGAACCCCTCCACCAAGGACATCCTCCAGGCGGTGGAGTCCACCTACTCGGATAAGGTCATCATCCTGCCCAATAACAAGAACATCATCGCCTCCGCCGAGCAGGTGCAGGCGCTCACGGAGAAAAAGATAAAGGTGGTGCCCACCCGCTCGATACCCCAGGGGGTGGTGGCGCTCCTCGCCTTCGACTACGAGGCGGACTTCAAGGCCAACGCCGAAATTATGGAGCAGGCCCTGGCCTCGGTCAAGACCATCGAGGTCACCCGCTCGGTGCGGGCCACCAAGATAAACGGTCTCAAAATCAAGCGTAAACAGCCCATCGGCCTGCTCGATGGCGAGCTCATCGCCGTGGGCGATACCAACCCCGAGGTCATCGACCATCTCCTCTCCAGGCTGGAACTGGAGAAGGCCGAGGTAATCACCATCTACTATGGTGAGGATACCGACCCGGCCGAGGCCGAGCAAATCGGCGCCGACATCACCGGGCGGTATCCACAGCTGCAGCTGGAGGTAATCCGGGGCGGCCAGCCGCATTACAGCTATATCATATCCGTGGAGTAGAAAGGCGGTAGGCGACGATGGCAGTAAAAATAGTTACGGATACCCTATCCGATATTACCAGCGACCTGGCGGACAAGCTGGGAGTTACGGTGGTGCCCCTCTACGTGCGCTTCGGCGAGAAGATCTACCGGGACAGGGTGGAGATAACCAGCGAGGAGTTCTACCGGCGCCTGGTGAGTGAAAGCACCCTGCCCTCGACGACGCAGCCGACCCCAAACGATTTCATCGAGGTGTACGAACGGCTGGCCAGGGAGACCGACGAGATTCTGGTCATCGTCGTCTCCAGTAAGCTCAGCGGCACCTATTCCTCGGCGATGCAGGCCAGGCAAACGATTAGCGGAAAATGCCGCATCGAGGTAATCGATTCGCTGACGGTGGCCATGGGCGAAGGGCTGGTGGTCGTCGCCGCCGCCAAGGCCGTCAAGGCCGGGGCCAACCTGGACGAGGCCGCCGACCTGACCCGCCGGGCGGCAACCCGGTCGCATCTGGTGGCCTACTTCGATACCCTCAAGTACCTGGCCAAGGGCGGGCGTATCGGCAAGGCCCAGGGCCTGCTGGGCTCGATGCTCTCGGTCAAGCCGATACTCACCGTAAGAGAAGGCGAGATGGCCCCCATGACCCGGGTACGCTCCCTGAACGCGGGGCTGGACTATCTCTATAATTTCGCCGCCGGCTTCTCCAAAATCGAAGGTCTGGCCCTGGAGCACGCCACCACCCCCGATGTTGCCGACCAGCTCGTCGAGCGTCTCGGCGCCATCGTCCCCAAGAAGAGTATCTACCGGTCGGTAATCAGCCCCGTCATCGGGACGTATTCCGGACCTAATGCCCTGGCCCTAACGGTACTCGAAGCCGAGAAGTAATCATGCCGGTCAAAATCGTCACCGATAGCGTCTCCGACATCTCGCCGGTCATGGCCGATGCTCTGGGCATCACCGTCGTCCCCCTCAACGTGGTCTTCGGCCAGGAAATCTACCGCGACGGCATCGACCTGTCCACCGAGGACTTCTACCACAAGCTGGAGGAATGTGAGGTGCTGCCCACCACCTCCACGCCCCCCATCCAGGCCTTCATCGAGCTCTATCACCGGCTGGCCGAGGAAACCGACGAGATACTGGTCATCACCATCTCGCGCAAGCTCAGCGCCACCGGCGAGGCGGCGCTCAAGGCGATAGAAAGCCTGGAGAAGAAGTGCCGGGTGAAGGTGGTCGATTCGCAGTTCGCCATGATGGGCGAGGGCCTGCTGGCCATCGCCGCCGCCCGGGCCGCCCGGGAGGGGGCGACCCTCGACGAGCTGGTCAGGCTGATAGAAATCAATATCCCGCGGGTGGAGATGCGCCTGGCCTTCGATACGCTGGAATACCTCCAGCGCGGCGGGCGCATCGGCAAGGCGCGGGCCCTGATGGGCTCGGTGCTGGGCATTAATCCTATTCTGGGCATCAAGGACGGGGAGGTCTTCCCCTTCGGGCGGGAGCGCTCGCGGCACAAGGCCATCGACTATCTTTATAACTTCGTGGCCGGTTTTACCCGCATCGAGGAGCTGGCGGTGGAGGACGCTACCACCCCGGAGGAGGCCGATGCCTTCGTTAAGCGCCTGGGGAACCTCTTCCCCACCGAGCGCATCCACCGCGCCAAGGTGAGCCCGGTCATCGGCACCAATGTGGGGCCGCGCGTTATCGGCGTGGCCGTCCTCGGCGATAGATAGGCCGGTGTTTCGGGCTTGAAAATAGTCCCGAAATATGCTAAAAATACTTAGACTCCTCAAGCAGCTCCCCCCTTTCCCCATCAATCCAAAAACAAGGAGGCTACTGCAATTAATATCCAGTTAAAAAGAGTCGTTATTACCGGCATCGGGGCGCTGACCCCGCTCGGTCTGGATATGGCCACCACTTGGGAAGGCCTCATCGCCGGCAGGTCCGGCGTAGATAATATCACCCTTTTCGATGCCAGCCAGATGAAGTCGCGGTTCGCCGGCGAGGTCAAAGGGTTCGACCCGGCCGATTACATCAACTATAAGGACGCCCGCCGCATGGACCGCTTCGCCCAGCTGGCGGTGGCCGCCGGCTACCAGGCGGTCAAGGACGCCGGCCTGAAAATCGACGAGGCCAACCAGGACGACATCGGCGTCTTCGTCGGCAGCGGCGTCGGCGGCCTGGGGACGCTTTTCGAGCAGGCACGCATCCTCGTCGAAAAGGGCCCGGACCGGGTCAGCCCCTTCCTGGCCCCGATGATGATTGCCGATATCGCCGCCGCCCAGATATCCATCGCCCTGGGCGTGCGCGGCCCCAACTTCTGCACCACCTCGGCCTGCTCCTCCGGCTCGGACGCCATCGGCGTCGCCTACGAGCTTATCCGCCGCGGCGATACCGACGTCATGCTTTCCGGCGGCACCGAGTCCATCATCAACCCCCTGGGCATCACCGCCTTTACCGCCCTCAAGGCCCTCTCCACCCGCAACGACGCCCCCCAGAAGGCCTCCCGCCCCTTCGATAAGGAGCGCGACGGCTTTATTATGAGCGAGGGCGCCGTTATCCTCGTCCTGGAGAGCCTGGAGCACGCCCGGAAACGCGGCGCAAATATCCTGGGGGAAATCATCGGCTACGCGGCCACCTCCGATTCCTTCCACGTCACCCAGCCGCTGGAGAGCGGCGAGGGTGCCGCCCGGGCCATGCAGAACGCCCTGAAGAAGGCCGGCCTTAAGCCGGTCGATATCGACTACATCAACGCCCACGGCACCTCCACCCAGCTCAACGACGCCATGGAGACCAAGGCCATCAAGGCCGTCTTCGGCGACTATGCCTACAAGGTGCCGATAAGCTCCACCAAATCGATGACGGGGCACATGATTGGCTGCGCCGGGGCCGTCGAGCCCGCCATTTGCATCATGACCATTCTCCACGGCGTTATCCCGCCGACGATAAACCAGGAGAGCCCCGACCCGGACTGCGACCTGGACTACGTGCCCAATACCGCCCGTAAGGCCGAGGTGAACACCGTGCTGACCAACTCCTTCGGCTTCGGGGGGCATAATTCGGTACTCGTCCTGAGGAGATACACTGAGGACTGAGCTTGAGCCATAGCCGCTGGAACCTGCTGCCGCCGGTCGCCGACCTGCCGCAAGGGGCCGGCGGCTACCCGCCGCTGCTGGTGCAGCTCCTCCATAACCGCGGCATCAACCGGCCGGAGGAATACGCCGGTTTCCTGGCCAGCGACGCCAGCCTCATGGGCGACCCCTTCCGGCTGCCGGACATGGAGGCCGCCGTCGCCCGCATCTACCGGGCCCTCCTCTCCGGCGAGACCATCGCCGTCTACGGGGACTACGACGCCGACGGCATGACCGCCACCGCCCTGCTGGTGCAGGGGCTGGCCGCGCTGGGGGGCAAGGCCATCCCCTACATCCCCCACCGCCAGACGGAGGGGCACGGCCTGGCCACCGCCGCCCTGAAAGACCTGCAGGCAAAGGGAGTGAGCCTGGTCGTCACCGTGGACTGCGGCGTGACCGACGCCCCCCAGGTGCATCAGGCCAGACGGGCCGGGCTGGATATCGTCGTCACCGACCACCACAGCCCCCTGGATGCCATCCCGGAGGCCGTGGCCGTCGTCGACCCCAAGCTGGCGGGCTCGGCCTATCCCTTCACGCAGCTGGCCGGTGTGGGGGTGGCCTTCAAGCTCCTCCAGGCGCTCTACGGCAACCTGGGCCGAAAGATAGACGATGTACTCGCTGCGACCGATTTGGTCGCCATCGGCACCATCGCCGATATGTCGCCGCCGCTGGGAGAAAACCGCTACCTCATCAAAGAGGGCCTCAAGCGGATGAATAACAATCCCCGCCTGGGCCTGCGGGAGCTGATAAGTCAGACGCGGCTGGAGGCCGGCAGCCTGGAGGCCGACTCTATCGGCTGGGTCATCGCCCCCTGCCTCAACGCCGCCGGCAGGCTGGCCGATGGGCTGACCGGCTATAACCTGCTGGTGACGGAATTGCCGACCGAGGCGCAGGAGCTGGCGGGCTGGCTCTGCCGCAAGAACGAGGAGCGCCAGCGCCTCACCACGGCCACGCTGGCAAAGGCCCGGGAGGCGGTCATCGCGCGGGGGCTGCCGCCCCTGCTCCTTACCGCCGATAAAGAGTATCCCCTGGGCATCGCCGGGCTGGTGGCCAGCCGCCTCGCCGAGGAGTTCTACCGCCCCGCCATCGTTATCCATACCGCCGGGGCCGTCTCTCATGCCTCCTGCCGCTCCATCCCCGAGTTCGATATCATCGCCGC
>DAOUEH010000011.1:0-2504 GCA_034430635.1 Dehalococcoidales bacterium
CGGCGCGGGCGTGTTCTCGCCGGGGGAAATATGCTACAATTGCCTAACGAACCGGGCGGATATTAAAACAGAATTAGCGGAGACGGAGCATTGGTCTATTACCTGCGCCGCATGGAGCGAAACGACCTCGCTCAGGTAAATAAAATCGACCGCGAGGCCTTCCCCACCCAGTGGCCGCCGGCCAACTATCGCCAGGAGCTGAACAACAAGATGGCGTACTACATCGTCGCCCGCGACCTTGAGAGGGCCGGTGAGGACGAGGACGAGGAGACGCGCGGGCAGCTGGCCCGGCTGGCCTGGTTGCTGCCCTGGGCCAAGCGCCGCCAGGAGGAGGCCCTGCCCCCGGTGAGGCGGGACTACATCGTGGGGTTTTCCGGCATCTGGGTGATGGTGGACGAGGCCCACATCACCAATATCGCCGTGCGCCAGGAGTACCAGGGCCGGGGCATCGGGGAGATGCTGCTCATCGTCACCATCGATATGTCCCGCCAGCTTCAGGTCAGCGTCATGACGCTGGAGGTGCGCGCCTCCAACCGCGTGGCGCAGAACCTCTACAGCAAGTACGGCTTCGTGGAGACGGGCCTGCGCCGCGGCTACTATCTGGACAACCGCGAGGACGCTGTCATCATGTCCACGGAGAGTATCGCCTCGGAGACCTTCCAGCAACGTCTCAATGATTTGCGGCGGGCGCTGCGCCAGAAGCTGACCTGGGAAGCCGCCAGGCTCGTCTAGCCGGCGGGCGGCCTGTCACCGCCGGAAGAGGGTGTATTTCCTGGGGAGATAGGCCGGATTGTACATGTTCGCCTCCACCCAACTCTGCAGCTGCTCCCGGCAGGAGGCCAGCGGGGCGGCGAGCCTGGTGAAGCGGTCGGTTTCGATGTAGCTGTCCGAGCCCAGCCGCCGGGCGGTGTCGTAGTTCTGGTTGGCCGCGGCGATGTCTTCGAAGAGCCGGTCGAGCTCGGCGTGCAGGCCTTCGGGCAGGAACTTTACCCTGTCCCGGTGCCTTGTCCAGGCGCCGTCCCTGAGGCGGCTGATAGGGCACGACTGGCCCAGTCGGCGGCACTGCGCCTCGTTGTGCTTGACGGCCTCCAGTATGCCGACGACCCGGCCCAGCGGCGCCCGCCGGGTGCGGGCGAACTGGATGCCGAGGCCCAGCACCAGCAGCAGCACCAGCACCGCCACGAAGAGCAGGGTGGTCGTGACGCTATTCAAGCCGGTGTCCTCCCTATGTGTTGATATCCCCACGGCATTATATAAAAAGCCCCCGCCGAATACAAATCGGGGTGCGGCCAACCCCGGGCGGGCGCTTTGACCGCCCGATGGGGACGTGATAGAATTACCAGATAAGGGCACCTGGGGCCAAGGAGGGTAAGGGTATGTCCGGGCATTCGAAATGGCACTCGATAAAGCACCAGAAGGGGGTTACCGATGCCAGACGGGGCCAGCTTTTCACCAAGCTGACGCGGGAGATTATCATCGCCGCGCGCGAGGGCGGCGGCAATACGGAGGCGAATTTCCGGCTGCGCCTGGCCATCCAGAAGGCGCGCGACAGCAATATGCCCATGGACAACATCGACCGGTCTATCAAGAAGGGCACCGGCGAGCTCGAAGGGGGCAGCCTGGCCGAGCTGACGCTGGAGGGCTACGGCCCCAACGGCATCGCCATCCTGGTGAGCGCCCTCTCCGATAACCGCAACCGCACCATCCAGGAGGTGCGCTCTACCTTCTCCCGTCACGGCGGCAGCCTGGGGGAGAGCGGCTGCGTGGCCTGGCTCTTCGATTCCAAGGGCCTCATCATGGTCAAGGCCGAGTCCGTCGACCCCGACGAGCTGGCCCTGGCCGCCATCGACGCCGGCGCCGAGGACGTGAAGGTGGAGGACGACTACGTGGAGGTCTACACCGTGCCGGAGGAGCTGGAGAAGGTCAGGGCGGCGCTGGAAGGCAACAACGTGGCAATCGAGTCCAGCGAGCTGTTCAAGGAGCCCAAGTCGCTTTTCGAGCTCGACGAGAAGGCCGCCCTGCAGACGCTGAAGCTGCTGGATAAACTGGAGGAGAACGACGACGTCCAGAACGTCTTCTCCAACGCCGATATCCCCGACGCCGTCATGGAGGCTTACCAGGCTGGCTGAGCGGGGGTCTTCGCTCCGGCGAGACCCGGATAAAATAATGAAGATTTTAGGCATCGACCCGGGCACGGTGGTGATGGGCTACGGCGTAATCGAGGCCCAGGACGATACCGTGACCCCGGTGGACTACGGGGCCATTAACGTGCCTAAAGGTCTGGCCCCCGCCGAGCGCCTCAGCTATCTCCACACCGAGCTTGTCAAGGTCATCGCCCGCCACTGTCCCGATGCCGTCGCCGTGGAGCAGCCCTTCGTCGCTAAAAATGTCAGGTCGGCCCTGGCCATCGGCCGGGCGCAGGCCGTGGCCATGCTGGCCGCCGCCGGGAGCGGCATCCCCGTCTACGAGTATACCCCGCGGCAGGTGAAGCAGCGCGTGGCCGA
>DAOUEH010000012.1:0-10580 GCA_034430635.1 Dehalococcoidales bacterium
ACGATGGGCCCACAGGACGAGATAGGGCCGGCCCTGCTCAACTACCACCTGTGGTGGAGCAAGCTCACCAAAGCCATCGACCCCAACGGCGTCTCGCCGGAGGGAGGCTCGCTGGTCTAGCTCCAGGCCCGGTACGGTAAGAACAAATTAATATAAGTGTAAACGGCACCCCCGGCATAATCCGGGGGTGCGGCTTTTTGGCGGCACCAAAAAATCAGTTGACAATAGTCCCGCATTGGGCTATATTAATACGTTATTTGGCCAGTTAGCCTCTACCCGCCGCCGGGAAAGGAGAGTGCCTCATGGGAGTACGCGTTTGTTCCTACAACATCGAGTGGTTCAACCACCTCTTCAACACCGATAACAGCCTGAAAAGCGGCACCCAGGAGCAGAAAAGGCTCAAGGCCGTCAAGAACGTCCTGACGCGAATCGACCCCGATTTCCTCGGCATCGTCGAGGCGCCCAACTCGTCCGCCGACGGGACACAGTCGACCGTCGTCAAGCTGGAGAATTTCGCCCGCTTCGCCGGTCTGCGCATCAGTAAGGCGCTGGTCGGCATCATCTCCGGTGGGACTCAGGAAATCGCCGCCATGTACGACCCGGCCAAACTGACCGTTACCCACGCCCCCGGCGGGAGGGCCAGCAGCAAGGGCAACCCGCCCTTCGACGCGGTATTTTACTACGATACCGATAATGACGGCATCGACGAGGTCTACAAACATTACCGTCCTCCCCTGGAGGCCCGCGTTAAGGTTGTACCGACCGGGGCCGAGTTCTACGTAATTATCGCCCACGCCAAGTCCAAAGGCATTTTCGACAGCATGGACATGATGCACTGGCAGCGGGAATCCACCCGCAGCCGCCTGAAGCTCTACGCTGAGTGTCGCTGGATTCGCCGGCGCGTCGACGAATGGCTGGATAAGGGGAGGCACGTTACCGTCATGGGTGATTTCAACGACGGGCCGGGCATGGACTACTACGAGGCCCGGTACGGGCGCAGCGCCGTGGAGATTGTCATGGGGGATATCTTCGAGCCGGATAAAATCCTCCGCAACTACTGCGGCATGCCCGAGTGGACGGCCCGGGGGTGGAAACCGGCCTCGGCCAGGTTCAAGGAGCGCATGACCGGGGACAATGTCAACGTGCTCATCGACCATATCCTGGCCTCGGCGGGACTGCCGGTAGCCGGCGCCGCCGCGCACAAAATCTGGAACCCGTACGAGGACGACGACGCCAGGGCCTTCAAGGGCGACTTGCTGGATGCCTCCGACCATTTCCCAATTACCCTCGACCTGGATATATAGTCCGGATAGCGGTAGTATCTTCGGGTTTCAAGATTCCCCATCCGCCCGCGAAAGCAGGGGATTGACGAATGAATTTAGTATATTATAATATTATAATATACTGGTACTATCCCGGGCGGAGAAATAGAGCATCAAGTGGCAGATAGTCGCGGAAACAAAGTATTGAGCCTGCAGGCCGAGCTGTGCAAGTCCCTGTCCGACCCGAAGCGCCTGCAGATAATCCAGGAGCTGCGCGGCGGCGAAAAGGCCGTCAGCGAGCTGGCCGGAATACTCGGGCTGAAGCAGTCCAATACCTCGCAGCACCTGGCCGTGCTGCGCCGCATCGGCGTCATTACCCCCCGCAAGGAAGGCAACGCCGTCTATTACCGGCTGGCCGATGTCAAGATAGCCGAGGCCTGCGACCTGGTGCACGAGGTCATCGCCGACCAGCTGCGCCGGAGCCAGCGGCTCTCCAGCCTGATGTAGCGCCGAAAAAGGAGGAGTGAAGAAAAATGGGTATAAGCACCAAGAAGCTACGCGCCGACCTCCAGAAAATGTTCAACGAACGCGTTTCATTCCGCAAACTGGAAAGAAAGCTCTACGGCCACGATATCGCCGCCATGCCTGGCCTCATCAAGCCCTTCGTCGGCAAGACCGTCCCGGAGGCGGTGGTACAGCCGTGCTCGGAGGCGGAACTGGCCGGGGTGGTGAAATGGGCGGCTGAAAATAAGGTAGCCCTTACCCCGCGCGGCAGCGCCTCCTCCGGCTACGGCGGCGTTATCCCGCTGCGGGGCGGCGTCGTCGTCGATTTTTACCGGATGCGCGCCATTAAAAAGATTGATAAATCCGGCAAGACGGTCACCGTGGAGCCCGGCATTATCTTCGAGAAGCTGGATAAGGAGCTGATGAAGCAGGGGCTGACCCTGCGGCTCTATCCCTCCAGCTATCCCTCAGCGACGGTCGGCGGCTGGCTGGCGCAGGGAGGGGCCGGTATCGGCTCTTACGAGGCGGGCTGGTTCCGCGAAAACGTCATCGGCGCGCGGGCCGTCCTGGCCGACGGCTCGGTGAAGGAGTTTACCGGCGATGACCTCGACCTGATATCGTCCGCCGAGGGCACTACCGGGCTCATCAGCGAGGTGACGCTGCGCGTCCAGCCGGACGAGGAGCTGGAGGTTATCGCCGTCGGATGCCCGGACGCCAGCGACCTGCAGCGCATGACGCAGGATATCGTCGCCCACAAGCTGCCCATCTGGTCGCTGGTCTTTATCAACCCGCGCATGGCCGAGCTCAAAAACAGGGCCCCGCTGCTGGAGCACTTCGAAATCCCCGTGGAGGAGAGGGTGCTCCTGCCGGCCGCCTATATCATGACGCTGGCCTGCCGCAAGAAAGACACTAAAGCGGTCAGGGACGGGCTGGCCGAGGTGATGAAGCCGTGCCAGGCGGAAATCTTAAGCGAGCGCATCGCCGCCCACGAGTGGAAGAACCGCTTCAAGATTATGATTGTCAAGCGCCTGGGGCCCTCGCTGGTACCCGCCGAGGTGGTTATCCCCCTCTCCCGGCTGGGTGATTTCATGGAAGACGTGGAGAACAAGATAGACCAGCCGGTGGTCAAGGAGGGCGTCATCGTCCGCGAGGGGGCCGGCGGCGAGCCGGAGGTGGTCATCCTGGGCTTCATCCCCAGCGACCAGCGCAAGTTTTCCTATAACTTCGTCTTCGCCCTGTCGCTGACCATCATGAAAATCGCCGAAAAATACGGCGGGCGGGCCTACTCGCCCGGCCTCTATTTCGCCCACCGGGCCGGTAAGATACTCGGCGAGGGCATCGTCGGCCGCCTCCGGGAGTTCAAGAAAAAGGCCGACCCGCAGGGTATTTTTAACCCCGGCAAGGTGCTCGGCAGCAGCGCCGTCGGCGCCTTCATGAGCCTGGCCCGGCTGGCCGAGCCGCTTGTCCGCCCCCTGGGCAACCGCGTGGCCACCCGCATCGGGGAGAGGCCGACCCGGCCGGTGCGGGGCATCCCCGCCGACGTCGCCTGGTATGCCTACGGCTGCTCCCAGTGCGGCTACTGTGTGAGTGAGTGCGACCAGTTCTACGGGCGCGGCTGGGAGAGCCAGAGCCCGCGCGGCAAGTGGTACTGGCTGCGGGAGTACATGGAGGGGCGCGAGGAGTGGGACCAGTTCATGGTGGATACTATCCTGGTCTGCACCACCTGCGAGCTCTGCAACCTGCGCTGCTCGGCCTCGCTGCCCATCGAGCCGTCCTGGATGAAGTTGCGCGGCAAGCTGATTGACGAGGATAAAAAGATGACCATCCCGCCGTTCGAGATGATGGCGGCCTCGCTCTCCAAGGAGGGCGATATCTGGGCGGCCTACCGTCAGAACCGCACCGACTGGTTCCCCAGGGAGCTCTGGGAGAAGCACGGCCCCTCGCACAAGGCGAAAGTAGCCTATTTCGCCGGGTGCACCGCCAGCCACGTGGAGACCGATATCCCCCAGGCCGCCGTGCGCCTCATGGACGCCGCCGGGATTGATTTTACCTACGCCGGCGATAAAGAAAACTGCTGCGGCACGCCTATGCTCGTCTGCGGGAAGTGGGACGTCTTCGAGGAGACGATGAAGAAGAACATCGCCGCCGTCAGGGCGGTGGGGGCCGATACCGTGGTCACCTCCTGCCCCGCCTGCGACATGATGTGGCGGCAGATTTACCCGCGCTGGGCGGAGAAGCTCGGCATCGACTACGGCATTACCGGCCGGCACTACACCGAGGTCATCGCCGACCAGATTAAGGCCGGCAAGTTCAAGTTCCCGGATACGGGTAAAAAGATGAAAGTTACCCTGCACGATTCCTGCCACATCGGGCGGGTCTCCAGCGTCTACGACGCCCCGCGCGATTTCGTCAGGGCCATCCCCGGCGTGGAGCTGGTGGAGATGGAGCACAACCGCGAGAACGCCCACTGCTGCGGCAGCGTGCTGACCCTGATTAAAGACCCGCCGGTGGCGGCGGAAATCGGCAAGGCCCGCCTGGACGAGGCCATGGCCACCGGCGCCGAGAAGGTGCTGGCGCTCTGCCCCTGCTGCCAGTTCCAGTTCCGCGTCACCGCTAAAAAGAAGAACCTGCCCATCGAGACCATTGATTTGGCCCGCTTCGCCGCCGCCACGATGGGCTACAAGTTCCCCGACCCCAACCCGGAGGTGCAGCGGCAGTGGGCCGTCTTCGAGGCGATGATTGCCCTGATGACGCCCGAGGGCTTCGCCGCCCTGATGGGCACGATGTGGCCGGAGATGATTGACGCCATGCCCTTCGGCATGGGTAAGATGATGCGCCTCATGGGCAGGATACCCGGCGCCCTGACGCTGATGAAGCCTCTGTTCCCGGTGCTCTTCCCGCGGCTTTTGCCGATGATGATGCCCAAGGTCATGCCGGTGATGCTGGAGAGAGTCGGCGAGCGCATCCCCATGCCGGACTACATGCGGGAGCAGATGCCGGAGCTGATGCCCAAGGTGATGGACAACCTGATGCCCCACATGATAGGGGACGTCGTCCCGCTGGTCACCGGGCCGATGATTGACTACCTGCGCGGCCGCAAGCCTTAAACCCTTTCGCCATCGAGGGCTATGACTGGCTGTCCCGGAGCACCTGGCCGCTGGCCTTGTCCTTCCAGTAGGCCCGCTGCTGTACCGGCCAGTTGAAGGTAATCGAGCCGGGGCGAGGGCAGTCGTTGACGCAGCAGCCGCAGTACCAGCACTCGTCGGGATGCAGGATTACCGGAGGCTTGCCCTTCTCGGGATTGGGGATGTAGACATCCACCTGGCAGACCTCCACGCAGTGGTTGCAGCCGTTGCAGACATCCTCGTGGAAGATTACCGGCGCGCTGGGGGTAGCTATATTGGGCAGGGCATATATCTTCTTCTCAGCCATGACAGCCTCCTTATTTTCCTTGATAAACGCCGGCGTAGTCTTTGTTGTGCGCCTCGTAGCCGGCCTTCAGGTCGCCCCAGTAGCGTAGCGGCATTCTATCGGTCTTGACTTTCCCGTCCTCCAGCCTGATGGTAAGGAATTTCTGCCACTGCGGCGGGTCGAGCTCGGGGTAGTCGATGCGGAAGTGGTTGAGCATCCGGCTGCTGGCCGGCCGCGCCAGCGAGGCGTTGATGACGATTTGCCCCAGTGTCAGCAGGCTCAGGTCTTCGACACTGCGCATCAGCTTGTGCGGGTCGAGGGCGTAGAGCCGGGGGACGTGGACTTCTTCTATCTCCTTGAGGGCGTCCAGCCCCATCTTGAGGATGCCTTCCGTCTTGTACTCGGTGCCGAAGTACTGCATGGCCCGGGCGATGCCGGCGTGCAGCTCCTTCCAGTCGATGCCCGAGGTGCGCTGAATCGGGGCGTAGACGCGGGCCTTCTCCACCTTTATCTGGTCGGCAGATACATCACCGGCGCCGGCCTGCTGCGAGTAGGCGGCGGCCTTCCGGCCGGCGTAGCGGCCCGTGGCCGCGGCGTAGGAGTGGTCGCCGGCGGAGAACATGTTTTCTCCGGCCACGTAGAGCCCGTCCAGCGTGGTCTTTAAATCCCAGTCGACGAGGGGCCCGCCGCCGCCGGTGGTGCGCCACTGCGAGGGGCTCTCGCCCTCGATGAAACTGTAGTTCTGGAGGAGGTGCTTGGCGGGGTCGAACCCGGCCTTCTCGTAGCTATCGGTGATGACTTTGGTGGTGGATTCCTCGCCCAGCATTAGCTTCCAGGTGGCCCTCCGCTCGATTTCCGCCATCGCCGGGAAGTCCCCGTAGAAGGGCAGGGCGTACTCGCCCTTCTGGATGCCCTTTATGATTTTCTCCATGACCTCCGGCGAGGGCCGCATGGCGCCGCCGTCGGCCCAGCCCTGCGTCGGCCAGGGGAGCAGTTTGCCGTTGGCGTCCACCAGGGGGACGTTCTCGTAGCTGGCGTCCCCGGCGCCGCCGTACCAGGTATGCTTGTAGCCGGTGCCCAGCATTATGACGCCCGTCCGCTCCATCATCGTCAGCGCCGCCCCCGCCCGGAAGGCCATGGCGCTGCCGTCGCCGGTCATGGTGCGCGAGCGGAAGGTGTTGTAGCCCGCCAGCTCGGTATTGAGCAGGAAGAGCGACCAGTCGCCCGCCGTGGCCAGCACAGCGGCTTTAGACCTGAATATCATGAACTCGCCGGTGCGGCCGTTGAGCCCGGTGGCGCCGATTACCCGGCCGCCCTGAGCGCCTTTTTCCGTGAGCAGGCTGGTGACCATGACGCGGTCGTATATTTTCACGCCCAGCCGCCGGCATTCCTTCTTCAGGGCGGGCTTGAATGTCGTCCCCCATACCCGGATGACGACGTTGTTCAGCTTCCCCTCCGGGTTGCTGGCCAGCCGCCTCCGGTCTTCGGCATCCGGGCCGAAGCTGGCGTTCCGCGTGTAGCGCGGCGAAATCATCAGCCTGGTCTTGGCGTCGCGGCCCTCTGCGCCCACGTATTCGTCTTTAGTATCCCGGATTTTACCGCCGATTTGCTCCATCTCCACCAGGGTGTCCCAGTCCTCGCGGCACTGTATCTGGTTGCCGATGCCGTTGCAGTAGGGCATCTCGGACATGACCTCCGCCCACTCGTCCGGGTCGACATTGGAGAGCGGGTTGGCCGGGGCGTTGCACCAGTGGTCGCAGCCGGGGCCGCCGGCGCCGCTGCGGATGGTATCCCCCTTCTCCACCAGGGCCACGCTGGCGCCAGTCCGAGCGGCGTTGATGGCCGCCCAGCACCCGGCGATGCCTCCGCCGATGACCAGTACGTCGGTATCAATCTGCTGCTCCTGGTCGTAGCGTATCGGGTAGGGCCAGACGGGCGCGCGGCCGTCCTTTTCCAGGAAATCGTGCCATTTAGCCATGTCGTAATCTCCTCTCCGGTTTTCTCCGAAATATAGGCTTGGGGTGATTATACACTAAAGCGGGGATTTATACATTTCATGAGCCTGAAATGGCGTCCCTGGTGCGACTCGAACGCACGACCAACTGCTTAGAAGGCAGCCGCTCTATCCAACTGAGCTACAGGGACAGCTTTCTCCTTCAATTTAACACCGGCTGAGCCGACCGTCAAGGCTTGGTGAAGATATCGGCGACGGCCCAGCCCAGGACGCTGGCGCTGGTGACGATGGCCCCGGCGATGAGCACCCCCAGGATGATGGATAGCAGGGAATGCCGGAACTTGACCCCGAAGATGACGGCGGCCAGCGACCCCGTCCAGGCCCCGGTGAAGGGCAGGGGAATGGCTACGAAAAGAACCAGGCCGAGACGCTTGTAGCGCTCGACGATGCGGCCCCGCCGCCGCGTGCGCTCCAGCAGCCAGTTGAGCCACCGGTTGAGGCGGGGTACTTTCGCCGCCAGCCGCTCCAGCCCGTCGAGCAGGAGCAGGATGAAGGGCACCGGCAGCAGGTTGCCGATGACGCCGAAGAGATAGGCGTAGTACCAGGGGAAGTCGTAGACGCCGTAGGCCAGCGGTATGGCGGCGCGGAGCTCGGCGATGGGCGATGCCCCCACGCCGATTACGGTTAGAATGTCGTAAATATTCAAGTTACTCCACGGGTCCCGGCCGATAAATTCGGCTGCGGATTAGCGGACGGGTCAACGGGGCTGCCCTGCGAGTGTAGCAAATGCGGCCGGGGAGCGTCAAGCCGGGCAGCTTGACATTTATTTACCGGGATTGTTACTATTGAAATTGGTCACTCTCACCGATAATAAAACATTATGCCGAGATTGCTGGATGGAATCGATAGCCCCGCCGACCTCAAAGGACTAACGCTGGCGGAGCTGGAGGAACTGGCTACCGAGCTCAGGCATGAAATCATCACCACGGTAACCACCACCGGCGGGCACCTGGCTTCCAACCTCGGCGTCGTCGAGCTTACCATCGCCCTTCACCGTGTCTTTGATAGCCCCCGCGACAAGCTCATCTGGGACGTGGGCCACCAGAGCTACGTGCACAAGCTCCTCACCGGCCGCCGTCAGGAATTCGGCACGCTGCGCCAGCACGGGGGCATATCCGGGTTCACCTGCCGCGACGAGAGCGAGCACGACCCCTTCGGAGCCGGACATGCTTCGACCTCCATATCGGCGGCTATGGGCATGGCCGTGGCGCGGGACCTGGCCGGCGACGACTATCACGTGGTGGCCATCATCGGCGACGGCGCCATCACGGCGGGCATGGCCTTCGAAGCGCTCAACCAGGCCGGTCACCTCGGCCCGCGGCTCATCGTGATACTCAATGACAACGGCATGTCCATATCACCCACCGTGGGGGCTCTGGCCAAGCTGATGAGCCGGGTCAGGTTCGATAAGCGTCTCAGCAAGGCCAAGACGGGCAGTAAAAGGCTGATTTCGAGGTTGCCCCTGGGTGAAAAGGTCTGGAAACTCAGCCAGAAGATTGAGGACAGCGTTAAGGAATTTTTTGCCCCCACGCCGCTCTGGGAGTCGCTGGGTTTCACCTACATCGGGCCCATCGACGGTCACAACATCCACGACCTGGAGACGGTGCTCTCCCAGGCCCGCGATAACGCCAACAAGCCGACCCTGGTGCACGTCATCACCACCAAGGGCAAGGGCTATACCCCCGCCGAGAGCAACGCCGTCTACTTTCACGGCGTGTCCGGCAGGGAGGACAGCAAAAAGGAAGTACCCACCTACAGCGAGGTCTTCGCCCAGACCATGCTCCGGCTGGCCCGCCAGGAGCCCCGGCTGGTGGTGATTACCCCGGCCATGCCCGAGGGGAACCGCCTCAGCGTGGTGGCCGCCGAGTTCCCGGAGCGCGTCTTCGACGTGGGCATCTGCGAGCAGCACGCCGTAACCTTCGCCGCCGGCATGGCCACGCAGGGCCTGATACCCGTGGTGGCCATCTACTCGACGTTTTTACAGCGCGCCTTCGACCAGATAATCCACGACGTCTGCCTGCAGGCACTGCCCGTCGTCTTCGCTATCGACCGCGGCGGCATCGTCGGCGACGACGGCAAGACCCATCAGGGCACGCTGGACATATCTTACCTCACTCTGATTCCCGACCTCATCGTCGCCGCCCCCAAGGACGAGAACGAGCTGCAGCACCTGCTCTATACGGCCATTAAAGCGGGGCGCCCCATGGCGGTGCGCTATCCCCGCGGCCACGGCCTGGGGGTGAAGCTGGACGAGGAATTAAGGGAGATACCCATCGGACGGGGCGAGACCCTGCGCTACGGCGAGGATGCGGCCATCCTGGCGCTGGGGGCCTCGGTGGCCCCGTCGCTGGCGGCCGCCGACAAGCTGGCCGAAAAGGGGATAGACGCCGCCGTCGTCAACGCCCGCTTCGCCCACCCCCTCGCCGAGGCCCTGATAGCCGGTACGGCGGCGCGCACCCGGCGCCTCGTCACCGTCGAGGAGAACGTCCTCACCGGCGGGTTCGGCAGCTCCGTCGGCAGGCTGCTGCAGTCCGCCGGGATGTGCGATGTCCAGCTGAAGAACATCGGCATCCCGGATGAGTTCGTCGAGCACGGCACGCAGGCCATCCTCCGCGCCAAGTACGGCCTGGATGCCGGGGGCATCGCCCGGCAGGTGATGGCGATGTTCCCGGAGGGGGTCTCCGGCTTACCCTTGAAGGTTAAGAGAGACGCCCCGAGCGGATAACAGAATAATACGGGCACCCCGGCGCCTGATACCCGGTATAAGTCATGAGAAACCAGGAGCGAGGCATGAACAAGATGACCGTCAGGGATATCGAGGTCACCGGCAAAAAGGTGCTCGTCCGCGTGGACTTCAACGTCCCGGTAGACCCGGAAACCGGGGCCATCACCGATGACAGCCGCATCCGGGCCGCCCTGCCCACTATCCGTTATTTAGTCGAGCGCAGCGCCCGCGTTATCCTCATTTCCCACCTGGGCCGCCCCAGGGGCAAGTTCGTCAACGAGCTGCGGCTGACGCCGGTGGCCCAGCGGCTCTCGCAGATAATCGGCCAGCAGGTGGGCGTGGCCGTCAACTGCATCGGCCCCGAGGTGGAGAAGTCCGTGGAGGCGCTCAAGGCCGGCGATATCCTGCTCCTGGAGAACCTGCGTTTCCACTCCGACGAGGAGACGGGCAGCCACGAATTCGCCAAGGCCCTGGCCCGGCTGGGGGACATCTTCGTCAACGATGCCTTCGGCACCTCGCACCGCGCCCATGCCTCCATCGCCGGTATCGCCCGGTACCTGCCGGCGGTGGCGGGTCTGCTGCTGGAGAAGGAGATAAATACCCTGGGCGGCCTGCTGGAGCGGCCGGTGCACCCCTTTACCGCCGTCTTCGGCGGCGCCAAGGT
>DAOUEH010000013.1:0-6016 GCA_034430635.1 Dehalococcoidales bacterium
CGTGGCCACGGAAGAGCGTAACGCCATGCCGACGCTGCCGGTCAAACAGCGCCGCGGCAACTTCAAGGAGGTCGAGCTGGGCCTGACCAGAGAGCAGGCCGTGGCCGAGGCTAAACGGTGTCTATCCTGCGACTGCAAGATATGCATCAACCTGCTGGGCTGCCCGGCCATCATCACCGAAGACGGCCAAGCGGCGATAGACGCCACCCAGTGCCCAGGCTGCGGGGTCTGCGCCCAGGTCTGCCCGCACGATGCCATTAAACCAGGAGCGTGAGATGACGAAGAAGAGTGAGCTTAACATAATTATCAGCGGTGTCGGCGGCCAGGGGGTAGTTCTCCTCTCCGAGCTGCTGGGCACGGCCGCCGTGGCCGACGGCGTGGCCGTCAAAGGCTCCGAGGTGCTGGGGATGGCCCAGCGCGGCGGGTCGGTCTTTTCTAATATCCGCCTGGGCGGCACGGTTATCGCCCCGCTGACGCCGGAAGGGAAGTGCGATGTCCTCATCGCCGTGGAGCCCTCCGAGGCCCTGCGCAACATCCAGTACCTGGCCAAAGGCAGCGTCGTCGTCATCAACTCTACCAAGGTGCTGCCTTTTACCGTCTTTCTGGGCAAGAGCGGCTACCCGGAAATCGGCGCCATTATCGCCAAGCTCCACGACGTGACCGACCGCGTTATCACCCTGGACGCCGCCCAACTCGCCGGGACCGCCGGCAGCCTGCAGGCCGCCAACGTGGTCATGCTGGGGGCCTTATACGGCACCGGGCTGCTGCCGGTGAGCGTGGCTACCGCCAAAGAGGCGATTCTATCTCGTTTCAAGGGCAAGGTCGGGGAGATAAATATTAAGGCGTTCGAGCTGGGGTACGAGGAGGTAAAGAAGGCCCTTCAGGGGGCTAAGGCAAAGGGGAAATAGATACGCCCCACACCCCCCGGTGATTTTCTTTCCCACCCGGCCCGCCCCGGTCTGCTGCGGCTAGTCCTGAGAATTCCCCACTCCGCCCCGGGATTAAAATCCTCCTTAGTCCCCCTTTGGAAAAGGGGGACAATATTCCTTGCACAATGGGTCTTCTCCCTTTCGTAAAGGGAAAGTGAGAGTATTTGGGGGGGGCGGAGGGGAAAACTACGGGCTAAGCCGCGGATGGTGAGGGCGGCCTGGGTGGGAATAGATAATACCGACGGGGCAGGGTGGCGTAAGCCCCCTCTCTGTATTTATTTGACACACCCCTCGCCCATTTTATATCCTTTTTACGAGACGAGTTTCATCACCCGAACCATAAAAATCCAATTCACCTCAGGAGGCCACCGTGAAAACTATTAAAGAGTCCGCCCGGGAGACCAGGGTCTGCCGCGAGGCGGACGTCGTTGTTGTCGGCGGCGGGCCCGGCGGTATCGGGGCGGCGATAGCCGCCTCCCGCAACGGCGCCGATACGGTACTCATCGAGCGCTACGGCTATCTGGGCGGCATGGGCACCGGCGGCCTGGTGACCATTATCCCGCTGCTGACCGATTACACCGGCAAGCAGCAGATAATCGGTATTACCCAGGAGTGGATCGACCGCCTCATCGCCCGCAACGCCGTCGACTACCCCAAGGAAGAGCACTGGGGCTCGCTGGACAAGGAAATCGTCAGGTATTACTTCCAGCGCAGCTTCTTCATGACGCGGCTCGACCGGGTCAGCTACGCCGCCATCATCGATGCGGAAATCTCCAAGTATATCCTCAACGAGATGGTGACCGAGGCCCGTGTCAAGACCTACCTGCACTCCTGGGGCACCGAGCCCATCATGGAAGGCAAGAAGTGCAAGGGTGTCATCTTCGAGAGCAAGAGCGGCCGCCAGGCGGTGCTGGGCAAGGTCGTTATCGACGCCACCGGAGACGGCGACCTCTTGCCGTATGCCGGCGTCGAGTTCGAAGCCAACATTCCCCCCAGTTTCCGCATCGCCAACCTGGCCCTCTGCTTCTGGGTGGACGGCGTCGACCTGAAAAAGGTGAACGAGTTCCGCCAGAAGAACCCGCAGCAGTTCATGGAGCTATCGCGTAAGGCCATGGAGGCGGGCGCCTGGGGCGGCTTTTTCACCAGCAATCTCCCCGACCAGGACTCCATCGTCTGGTTCCACAACCGCTACCCCAATACGAGCCAGATTGACGTCGAGGAACTGACGCGCGTCGAGTTCGAGGGCCGCCAGAAGATGATGAAGACCTATGACTTCTTCAAAGCGAACATGCCGGGCTTCGAGAAGAGCTTTATCGTGCTCTCGGCGCCGCAGCTGGGCACCCGCAGCAGCCGGCGCCTCATCGGCGAGTACCGCCTCACCCAGAAAGACCTGGCCGATAACCAGCCCTTCGAGGACACCATCGCCATCTTCCCCGACCTCGACCGCGGCCAGGAGTCACTCGACCACCCGCTGATGTATATACCCTACCGCTGCCTGCTGCCGAAGAACGTGGACAACCTGCTGGTGGCCTGCCGCGCCTTCTCCTCCGACGAGCATGTCCAGGAGTGGTTCAACCTCATCCCGCACTGCATCGCCTTCGGCGAGGCGGCCGGCACGGCCTCGGCGCTGGCCCTTCAGTCGGGGGTAAACCCCAAGAAGGTGGACATGAAGGCCCTGCAGAAGCAGCTGGCCAAGCAGGGCGTGCCCCTGCCGGACGTCACCAAGAAGGTTGAGTATAAATACACCGGGCCGGCCCTGACCACGCCGCCTTTCGGCCAGCACTAGCCGTTTGGAGGATTGATATGCCGCCGGAGCCTGCGCCGAAGACGGTTACCGAGCCCGCCCGCGAAATCAGGGTCAGCCGCCAGGCCGACGTCGTTGTCGTCGGCGGCGGGCCCGGCGGTATCGGGGCGGCCATCGCCGCGGCGCGCAGCGGCGCCAAGACCGTACTCATCGAGCGCTACGGCCACCTGGGCGGCATGGCCAGCGGCGGGCTCATCAATATCTTCCCCAACCTGAGCGATATCAGCGGCAAGCAGCATATCTTCGGGCTCAACCAGGAGATAATCGACCGCATCGACCGCCGCGGCGGGGCGTCTTACCCCCGCCAAGAAGACTGGGGCTCCGACGACCCGAAGCTGGTGGCCAAGTACAAGAACGCCAATCTCCAGTTCTTCTACATCCGCCCCGACCTCAACTCCGGCGGGCGGGAGCGCGTCCTCTACACCGCTGTCATCGACCCCGAGATGCTCAAGGACGAGCTCAATACGATGGTGCTGGAGGCCGGGGTCGACCTGCTGCTGCACTCCTGGGGGACGCGGCCCATCATGGCGGGGAATACGGTGAAGGGGGTCTTCTTCGAGAGCAAGAGCGGCCGGCAGGCGGTGCTGGGCAGGGTCGTCATCGACGCCACCGGCGACGGCGATATCTTCGTCGAGGCCGGGGCCGAGTTCGACGGTACACTGAGCAATAAGCACCGCACGGCCTGGCTGGCCTTCACCTTCTGGATGGCCAACGTAGATATAGAGAAGGCCGACGCATTTAAATCAGCCCGTCCCGAGGAACACGCCGCCCTCATGGCCGAGCTTGCCGACCTGGGCGGCTACCCTCACTATTTCAAGGGCCTGCTGGAAAACCAGAGCGGGGTGCTCTGGTACCACTGCTTCCAGCCGCAGGCGCAGGCCTCCGACGCCAAGGACGTGGAGGAGCTTACCCGCATCGAAATCCGGGGCCGACATCGGGCCCTGATTACCTACGAGTTCATGCGCAAGCACGTGCCCGGCTTCGAGGGCTGCTTCATCATGCAGACCGCCCCCCAGCTGGGACTTCAGGGCGGGCGGCGTGTTACCGGCGAGTATACCCTGGGCGATAAGGACATGGTCTCCGACGAGGTCTTCCCGGATACCATCGTGGTGCTGGCCAATAACGATAACGGCGAGATATCCGCTCAGCACCCCACCATCTGCGTGCCTTACCGCTGCCTGGTGCCGAAGCGGGTGGAGGGGCTGCTGGTGGCCGGCCGCGCCTTCTCCTCGACGGACAGCATTAACCAGTATTTCAACATCATCCCGCCCTGCATCTGCTACGGGCAGGCGGCGGGCACGGCGGCGGCCCTGGCGGTTAGTGCCGGTGTCCCGCCCCGGAAGGTGGACTACCGCAAGCTTCACGACGAGCTCGTCAGGCAGGGAGTCAATCTGCCGGATATCAGCTGAAGGCCGGACAGGCCGGTGTCAACCCGCGCTCGGCCAGGGACATCAGGATGTTTTCACCCTCCGGTGACAGGCCCAGGCTTTCCAGCTCTTTCTCCAGCGTCTCCGGCGAACCGTAGCCGCCGGCATAGCCGTTGAGATGCGCCGCGGCCGTACTGGCCACGAAATCGGCGAAATCCGGGTATATCCCGCGCAGCTCGCTGGTGAGCTCCTTGATCTGCTGCAGGTAGTACTTCTGGTGGTAGTCCTCGGCGGGGTAGAACTCCCCGGCGGGGACGATTTCGGTGAATACCCGGCTGCCCTGTTCTATCTGCTGGCGGTCGCGGGACGCCTCGGCCAGCTCCTGCTGAGCTTCATCATGGTAGAAGATAATGGACATGTACTGGCGCGAGCCGGCGGCAAAGGTGGGATTATGGCTGTGCCAGAAGCAATCCAGCAGCTCATCGTAGGTAATTATCGCCGGGTCGTAGACGATTTCTATCGTCTCGGAGTGGTCGCCGAGCCGGTGATAGGTTGGGCTATCTTTCGTGCCGCCGGCATAGCCGACGCGGGTGCTCAACACCCCGGGCAGGCTCCCGAACCGGGAGTCGGGGCCCCAGAATCAGCCCAGGGCGAAGGTGGCCGTCTCGGTCACGGCCGGGCGGCCGGTATCTATGGGCGGTATTTGATAGTCTCGCATCGCGGTCACCTCCCCATCCTGGCAGGCGCTGGCCAGGGGTAAAAGGAAAATACTCAGCACGGCCAGGACGGCCGCACCGATAGCTGAATTAAGCGTCTTTCTCATAACGGTATCACTTACCCGCTACTATAATGGTAGGGGAGTCTATGAGTGGGGGATATGACTTTCATCACACGGGCAGGTCGCGGGTTCGCTAGGAGGTAACGATGCGCATGGCCTTGAGGGGGCAGGCGCGCACGCAGTCACCGCAGGCGCGGCAGGCGGCCGGCTCCGGCATGGGGGGCGTTATATGGTGTCTCCTGGTGGAGCAGCTGGGAGGGGCAGGCCAGGGCCGCGGCACAGACGCCTCCGGGACATCGCTCCGGGCGGCAGACGCCGTAATCGACCAGGGCCAGCTTGCGGGCAATGTTCATCGGTCAGGGTTCCTTGAAGCCGACGGCTTCTAGCAGCCGCTGCCTCAGGTGGGCGCTTTGAAGGTTCCACCGGGGCTATCGCCGCTGCCGGGGCTGGAAAAGGAGGAGAGCAGCCGCTTGGGTCTTTTAGCGCCGCAGCGGGGGCAGGCCACCTCGTCGTCGCTGGCATGGATGCTGCGGAATGCCTCGAAACGTTCGCCGCATTCCTGGCAGCGGTACTCGTAGATGGGCATGATTTAGCTCCCCTCCGACTAATTACGATATATCATATTAATTATAACATACACTTCGACCCATTCCGCCGTGATTTTTATCACTAAGTGAATTAACATAATAGAATAATCTTATACAGGCAAGGCCGCCGAACGTGCTATAATAGGAATAGCTACGAGGAGGCCCCTTTAATGTCCAAGAAACTTACCGTTATCCCCGAACAGTGCTCCGATTGCCGCATCTGCGAGCTGGTTTGCGCCATCAAGCACTTCGGGGTGAACAACCCAAAGAAAGCGGCCATCAGGGTGGTCAACACCTACCCCCACCCAGTCATGCGGATGCCGGTGGTCTGCAGCCAGTGCCGCGTGCCCGCCTGTGCCCAGGTATGCCCTGTGGGGGCCCTGACCTGGGTGGAAGGCATCGTAAGGCTGGACAAGGAGACCTGTATCTCCTGTTTCAAATGCGTGGATGCCTGTCCCTTCGGGGCCATCTACGCCCACGACGACTGCGACTACCCCATCAAGTGCGATATGTGCGGCGGCGACCCGGAGTGCGTCAAGAACTGCCCGACG
>DAOUEH010000014.1:0-5588 GCA_034430635.1 Dehalococcoidales bacterium
ACGAAGGCGTACCCTCCCGGCGTACCCCGCTGGTGGAGGAGGGTGTCGTCGCGAGCTTCCTCTACGACCTGCAGACGGCCGCCCTGGCCGGCAAGGAGAGCACCGGCCACGGCTCCCGCACGCGCGGCGGCCTGCCCGCTCCCGCCCCCAGCGCCCTGGCCATCACCCCCGGCGATACCACCTTCGACGATATGGTGGCCGATATCAAGGAGGGGCTGGTCGTCGAGCAGCTCATGGGGGCCGAGCAGGGCAATATCCTGGGCGGGGACTTCTCCGGCAACGTGCTCCTGGGGTACAAGATAGAGAACGGCCGCATCGTGGGGCGGGTCAAGGACACCATGGTCTCCGGCAATATCTATAACGTCCTCAAGGACATCGCCGCCATCGGCAGCCAGCCCCGCTGGGTAGGGGCCTTCCTCCACACCCCGCCTATCTACTGCAAGGGGCTTTCGGTTTCCAGCTAGGGGTAGAAGACGAGGTAATTACGCCGCTCTATCATAGTGTCGCAATAAAATATTAAAGGAGGTATCGTTTCATGGCATATCTGGTAGGGGCTTTTCGCGTGCTCATCGGCCTGGGGGCCCTGGTGCTGCTTATTATTACCTTCCTGGATGTAAACGATACCGTTAGATATGCTGGCATGGTAGATGCCAGCGGGATGCAGGTTATCCAGATATATGCCGAGGGGATATTCAAGGCCCTGGCGATTACCGGCGGGGCGGTGGCCCTGTACATACTGACTAAATGCTACCAGCGCTCCAACCTGTTCGATAAACTCGCCGGGCCCAAGCCGCGGGCGCCGCGAAACCGGCCCGGGTGGGAATAAATTACCCGGAATGTCATGTAATCTGCTATGATTCGGGGTAGGGAATATCTTTTCCCGCCCGCCGCCCTTTAAGGAAGGGCACGGAGGACAGGGAGGTTAAAGATACCCTTTATTGAAGGGCACGGGGGACAGGGTAGTGAAAGGTACCCTTTAAGGAAGGCAAACAATGAGCAATAATATCATCAAGATAACCGCCCGACCCAAACTCCGCGAACCGGCTCTGCTGGCGGCCTGGCCAGGCATCGGCAACGTGGCCATGATTGTCGCCAGCTACCTCAAGGCCAAGCTGGAGTTCAAAGAGCTGGGGCATTTCGAGGCCGCCCATTTCTTCGACCCCATCGGCGTGCTCGTCCGCGATAACGTCGTCGAGGCGCCCACCTTCCCCCAGAGCCAGTTCTACTACTGGAAGAACGCCGGCGACGGCGGCGACCTCGTCCTCTTCATCGGCGACGACCAGCCCGCCGCCAAGGGCTACGAGCTGGCCAACGCCATCCTCGACCTGGGCCAGAAGTTGGAGGTGCGGCGCATCTACACCTGCGCCGCCGCCATGACGCGCATCCACCATACCGAGCCGCCCAAGGTCTGGGGCGTGGCCACCAGCCATGACCTCACCAACGACCTGCTCAAGTACGACCTGGAGGAGGCGAGCAATCTGCAGATTGCCGGACTCAACGGCCTGCTGCTGGGGGTGGCCAAGGAGCGGGAAATCGACGGCATCTGCCTGCTGGGGGAGGTGCCCGTCTACGCCAGCCGCGTGCCCAATCCCATGGCGGCCCTGGCGGTGATGAAGGTGCTCACCACCATGCTGGAAATTAGGGTGGACATGGCCGAGCTGGCCAAGATGGCCGTGGAGGCCCGCGAGCGTATCAAGCAGGTGGCCGCCCAGGCCATGGAAGAGTACATCGACTACTTCACCGAGCCGATATGGGAAAGCGGCGAGGAGGAAGACGAGGAAGATGAAGACTGAGCCCGGTCTTCACATCCCTCACGAGCTATGAGGTTACGCAAGGCCAGCCGGGCCGTCCTCAGGCCCCTCAAAGGGGCGACCATCCCCGGCGAAAAAATCCGGCTCCGCGAAAAGAAGCTCTCCGACGTCCGCAACGACTACCGCTGGCAGTCCGACCCGGAGCTGGCCCGCCTCGACGCCGCCCCGGGGCTGACGCTGCCATTCTCCGTCTTCCTGCTGGAATATACCACCGCCCTCCACCGCTCCAGTCCGCGGCGCTATCCGCTGGCCGTGGACACCACCGACGGCAGGCACATCGGCAACTGCACCTGCTATGACATCGACGGTAAACAGGGCGAGGCGCAGCTCGGCATCATGCTCGGCGACCGCGACTACTGGGACAAGGGCTACGGCGCCGACGTCATCAACACCCTGGTCGACCACGTCTTCGGCACCACGGAGCTAAAGCGGCTCTATCTCAAAACCCTGGACTGGAACGCGCGGGCGCAGCGCTGTTTCGCCAAGTGCGGCTTCACCCCGTGCGGCAAGATGGCGCAGGACCACAACTGTTTCGTCCTCATGGAGCTCACCCGCGAGGCGTGGGAGAAAAGTGGATAACCTGCCCATCGCCTGGCACGGCGACCACGTCGTCATCATCGACCAGACGCGCCTGCCCCGCGACGAGGTCTACCTCAGGCTAGCCGGCTACCGCGATATCGCCGCCGCTATCCGCGAGCTCAAAATCCGCGGGGCGCCCGCCATCGGCATCGCCGGGGCCTGCGCCGTCGCCCTGGGCGCGCGTAAGCTGAAGACGAAGGATACCGCCCGGTTCCGGCGGGAGCTTGCCGCCATTATCGTTACCATTGCCGCCACCCGCCCCACCGCCCGTAACCTCTTCCGCGCCCTGGAGCGGATGCGGGCCGCCGCCGAAGGGGATAATATAGATGACATAAAAGAAAGGCTCTCCGCCGAGGCCGCCGCCATTCACCGGGATGAAGCGGCGGCCACCGAGGCCATCAGCCGCTTTGGGGCCGAGCTCATCCCGGCGGGCGCCACCGTCCTCACCCACTGCAACGCCGGCCCGCTGGCAACGTCCGGGGAGGGCACGGCCCTGGGCGCGATTATCGCGGCGCACCGGCAGGGTAAAGAAGTGCGCGTCCTCGCCGACGAGACACGCCCCCTCCTGCAGGGCTCGCGCCTGACGACCTGGGAGCTCCAGCGGGCGGGCGTGCCGGTAACCCTGATTACCGACAGCATGGCCGGGCACTTTATGAAGTCGGGAAAAATTACCTGCGTCATCACCGGCGCGGATAGAATCGCCCGAAACGGCGATACGGCCAATAAAATCGGCACCTACACGCTGGCCGTGCTGGCCCGCGAAAATAAAGTGCCGTTCTATATCGCCGCCCCCACCTCCACCATCGACTCCTCGCTGGCAAACGGGGACGAAATACCCATCGAGGAGAGAGACCCGTCGGAAGTCACCCACCTTGCGGGCGTGCCTATCGCCCCGGCCGGCGTGGCCGCCGCCAACCCCGCCTTCGACGTGACGCCGGCACGCTACATCACCGCCATCGTCACCGAAAAGGGCGTGGTGCGGCCGCCTTACGGCGCGGGTATAAAGGGGATTTTAGAGGGCTAAAAAGAAAAACCCCTCGGGCGAGGGGGCGGATTTCTTTTTCGATTGTGCATATATTATACCATACCTGGGGGGTAGCTGTCAAGTTTTTCTGAGTTATCTATTCCCACCCATGCCACCCTCGCATCATCGGCGGCTTAGCCCGCGAGTTTACCCACACCACCCCGCCGCAGCACGGAGCAGTATTGTATCCGGTTATTTCCTCGGCAGCAATACCTGAGGAAATCCCGGTGTAAACCAGCTGTAGTTGAAAAATAGCTGGTAGAATTGTAGAATGCCGGAAGTTGCCCCCGGAACCCGTTGATGATGTAAAGAAAATTTTTCCTATGGAGGTTGAAATGAGTTCAGTACTGCCGGACTTATCTATATTCGAGAAATTCAATTTTAAAATGAAACCTGTTGGCATCAAGTTTCTCCTCTTCAAACCGGATGGAATAGCGAAGCTTGCCAAAAATCTGTCTATTTGCGAGATGATAAGGGAAGCCCAGCAATCGGAACCTTTTTACGCTACGCTGGATAACTTTACGTGTATCGGGCCTGTCCTCACGGGTATGGCCGATAGCGACCCTGTTTTCGAAAGCGGCCACATCGGGCCGGCCCTGCGCATATTTGAGGAGGCTCGTGCCAACCGGAGACTCTATCATTACATCACAAAGCTGGAGAAGAACAGCGTTAAATACGTGACCTTTGCCTCCATAGATAAGCTAACGTTCGACCCGGACGTGCTGATTCTGTCCGCCGACCCGACTCAACTGGAAATTATACTCAGGGCAATGTGCTATTCAACGGGAAAGATGTGGACCAGCCAGGGAACGCCGGTGATAGCCTGTTCCTGGCTGACCACTTACCCGTATATAAGCGGCGAAATGAATTTTATCATTACCGATGTGTCCCACGGTATGAAAGCCAAGCAGGTGTTCCCTCCGGGCACTATATTGATATCCATTCCCTTTGATAGGATTAGTCAGGTAATCGAAGGCCTGCAGAAGATAGAATGGTACCCGGCCATGTATACCGAGGGCAGGGAAGCACACGACCGGAAATTTAGGGAAGCAATCGATTCACTGCACCAGAAACTGCAGTCAGAGCCAGAATAAATCAGGGAAAAAGGGCTGTATAATGGGAGCATCTTGAGGTAGACACCGCCACGGTATGTTACCAAACTACACCGACATCAGCCGGCGATAACTGCTATGATGTGACAAGGTTAATAATAATAATAAGAGAATAAGGAGGAAAAATGATCGGGAAAATCGTGATTGACGAGGCAAAGAAGCAAAGAATAATTGATAAAGCTGGTCACCTCGGGGCTGGAGAGGGTGTAAACTACGGGGCCTGAGCACCGTCTACTTTCGCATCAATATGCGAAGCCTTCAGGTCTGAGGGCATAGAGTTATTTAAACCCGAAGTACAAGATATAATACTCATGGGGATGATGGGGCTCCATTCCGGTATAGCCTATACCGGAACCGGCACTTGTGGTGGTGTTATCGGCAGTGCCTTTGCCGTCGCTTATGTCGTCGGCGTTACGGCTGAGGATATCGCGAAGAATTTTCGCACTTTCATTGCTCCGTGTATTCCTGTCGTGGAAGATATAGTGGATAGATTCGAGGAGACGTACGGCGCGATAGATTGTCTTAAATTACGTTATAACCGGATTCAGCGGGCTTATGACTTTCTTGACCCCGACGCCGCAGTATATGAAGTGCTTTTTGCCTCTTCTCAAAGACAAAAATGCGGAGTATTCGCGGATTGTTACGAGTGCGGGCGTGACCAGGGTATGCCTTCGGTAGGGGCGCGCTGGGGAGCAGAATCTATTTGCGACTTACTAAATAAGGAACCTGAAGAGCGGAAGAAGCTTCCACCGCATCTGGAAGGTTATGACATGGAAACGCTCATGCCTAAGGTTGAGAAAGTCGCCAAGTTAATGAAGGAACTGGGTCTCGGACGCCCTGACGAGAAAATTTCCTGGCGAGAGTACCGAACGCTTAAGCTGAAAGGGAAAAAGGGAGTAGAAGAAAGCAGGCCGTGTGGAGTAGATGCTCCAAAGAAGGAGAAATATTAGACCTCTGTAGAATAGTCAGAAACTGGAATCATAGTAAACTTTAGGGGTTATGGTGAACCTATCCCCCTGTGTCCCCCTTCCCTTGCGTATTTGGTCAAGGGAAGGGGGAATG
>DAOUEH010000015.1:0-10842 GCA_034430635.1 Dehalococcoidales bacterium
CGGAGGACGTTGCAGAGGCCAACGCCATGTCCTTCGAACCTTACCGAGCGCCTGGCCTTGTGTCCGGGCGCCAGCTGTAACGCTTCGGGCTTGGCACCTATCGACAGGAGCCATTTGAATACTTCCTGTTGCCGGTCGACTAAAGCCCTCCATAGCTCCGGAGAACCGCCGCCGACGGCCAGGGCCTCTTCATACATCTGGTCGGGGGAGTCCTCTATCCCCTGTTCCTTCTGGTAGTCCGTGCCGGCGAAGGGCGTGCCGCCGGCAATATATGCCAGGCTGCTGGCCATTCCGTTCGAGGCTTCCAGTACGATGACCTTGGCCCCCTTGTCATGGGCGGTAATGGCGGCCGGTATGCCGGTATTGCCACCACCCACCACGACGACATCAGCTTCACCATCCCACTTCTTGGGAATTTCCGAGAAAGTCACGAGAGTACCTCCTTTCCAAATTCCAATCCTCAAAGCCCCTGTCGGGGCGGCTCAGGCGGTAATAATGGGGCTGGCTACCATCATGTCCTTTACGGGCATCTTGGTCATAACCTCGGCGCCGTGCTCGCCGACGAAAATCATCTCCTCCAGCTTGGTGCGTCCCACCGCCGGGTCGAACTCCATGGCCTCCACGGCCATGGTCATGCCTTTTTCAATCGTCATGGGGTAATCAAAAGACCAGAGCCGGTTGATGGTGGGGTACTCGTAGAGCCACAGCCCCAGCCCGTGGGCCAGGTCTTCGCACCAGGTGTACTCCTCGGTGGGGTAGCCCCGCTCCTTGGCGGGGAGCCAGTGCTTGGCGGCGTCGGCGGTGGTGGCCCCCGGCTTGATGGCCTCGATGACGTTATACACCCGCTCGTAGCTCCGCTTGTGCAGGTCTTTTTCCTTGTCGTTGGGCTTGCGGCCCACGATGACGTTGCGGTAGTAGCAGGTATTGTAGCCCAGGTAGGTGATGCGGCAGAAGTCGATGGTAATCACGTCGCCCACCTGTACGATGCCGGTGTTGCGGGCACCCCCCAGCACCCCCCAGACGTCCTCCGCCCCGGCGCTGTACATGGCCTTGTTGGCGGCGGCGATGACGTCCCTCCCCAGCACGCCCGGTTTTAAAGTCTCGTAGGCGGCGTACCAGCCCACCTCGGAGATGGCCACGGCCATCATGATGCAGTTGATTTCGTCCTCGGTCTTGACCGCCCGCGCCTCCAGCATGGCCGGCATGACGTCTACCGTCTCGATGCCGGCCTCCCGCAGCGCCAGCTGGCCGGGCTCGTCGAGCTTATCGATGCCCAGCTTCTCCTTCTCCAGCCCCTTTTCCTTGAGGTCCTGCTTGATGTTTTGGGCGAATTTACGTGCCCTTTCCAGGGTGGCCTCGCGGCCGCAGGCCTCGTCCGCCCAGAGGACGGCCAGCCTGAGGTTCTCCGGCTTGACCCAGGGGCAGACGCCGAAGAGATTGCCCGGCGGCAGCTCGTATACGATGGGGTCGTGCTCGGCGAAGGCCACGCAGTAGCGCAGCTGGTCGATGAAATTAACGGCCTTGGTGCTGGTGACGTAGCGCATGTTCTCCGGGCGCATCAGGAGGCAGGCGGCGATGCCGTTTTTCTTCAGCGAGGCCTGGGCCTTGGCCAGCCTTTCCTCCCTCATGCGGGCGGTGTTTATCCTCTCCGACCAGTCCACCGCCTCCGGCCCCCCGAATGGTCGTACCGCAAACTTCGCCATTAGCTCCCTCCTTCGCGGATAGCTTTTACAGCATCACGCTATCTTGACTGTCTCAGGCCACCTTGAACCCCAGCTCCCTGGCCACCGTCCGGCGGTGGAACCGCCCGTCGCCGAAGGCAAGCTCGGCGGCCTTGGCCCGCCGGTAGTAGAGCGGCATATCGTGGTCTTCGATGATGGAGACGCCGCCGTGGGCCTGCGTCCCCAGGGCCACCACCCGCTGGTAGGCGTCGCTCACCCAGGCCTTGGCGATGGCCGATTCGGCGGCGTAGGGCAGGCCCTGGCTCAGCCGCCAGGCCGCCTCGTAGGCGATGACCCGCGCGCCTTCCACGTCCATCAGCATGTTGACGCAGTGGTGCTGGATGGCCTGGAAGACGCCGATGGGGACATCGAACTGCACCCGCTCCTTGACGTAGGGCACGGTCATGTCCAGCACCGCCTGCATCCCCCCCACCATCTCGCAGCACTTGGCGATGGCGGTCATCTCCAGCGTCTTCCTGATAACGGGCCAGCCCCGGTTGACCTCGCCGACGAGGTTCTCCCGGGGTACCTTCACGTTCTTAAAGACCACCTCGCACTGCTTGTCGCGGGCGATGGTCTTGAGCACGGTGTGACTGAGGCCGGGGCTCCTGGCGTCAACGATGAAGACGCTGAGCCCGTCTTCGCCCTGAGACTTTTCGTCCGTACGGGCGACGCAGATAAAATAGTCGGCCACGTGGCCGTCGGGGACGAAGAGCTTGGTGCCATTCAAAATATAGCCGTCTTTATCGGCCCGGGCGGCGGTCTTTACCGGGGCGGCCTCGTACCGGCCGCTGGCCTCGGTGAGGGCCAGGGTGAAAATGGCTTTACCGCCGGCTATCTGCGGCAGATATTGCTCCTTTTGCGCCTGGCTCCCGGCCTCTAAAATGGTCAGCCCGCCCAGTACCACCGTGGAGAAGAAAGGCCCGGGGAGGCAGGCGCGCCCCATCTCCTCCAGGAGGACGGCCATATCCAGGAAGCTCATGCCGCTGCCGCCGTATTCCTCCGGGAAGACGATACCCGTCCAGCCCAGCCCGGCTACCTCCTGCCAGAGCCCCGGCGGGTAGCCCCGCTCGTCCTTTTCCATCTCCCGGACGAGCGTCTTGGGGCATTTCTCGGCCAGAAAGTCGCGGGCGGATTTCCTTAGTATTTCCTGTTCTTCAGAGAGTCTAACGTCCAAGGGCCGACTCCTTTCCCGTTGCTATTTCCTGGGCAGTCCCAGCCCGCGGGTGGCGATGACCAGCCGCTGAATCTCGCTGGAGCCATGCACGATTGTCCAGCGCGGGGTGTCCAGATACTCCCGCAGGAAGACGCCCCGCAGGGGGGTGTGTTTGGAGCCCTCGGCGAGCTGCCCGTAGGGGCCGAGTATCTGCATGGCCGTGCGGAAGAAGTCGCGCCGCGTCTCGGCGCCGAAGAGGTGCGATAACGGCCCGTCGTAGGGGGTGGAGAGGCCGAGGTCGCTCATGGAGGATGCCTTCATTCCCAGCAGGTCGTTGACGCGGAACCTGATGTATATCTCCGCCAGGGCATCCGGTATCCAGGCATTTGCCTTAAGGATATCGGGCCTTTCTTTGAGGAGGTAGTCCGCCAGCTGGCGCAGCAGCTTGATGCTGGCCCCGGAAGAGCCGCCGCCCATGCCGCCGTAGAGGGCGCTCATAATCACCTTCCAGCCGCCGTTCTTCTCGCCCACCATGTTCTCCTTGGGGACTTTCACGTCCTCGTAAAAGACCTCGTTCGTCCGCAGTCCCGCCATGGTTACCAGGGGGCGTATGGTAATGCCGGGGCTGGTCAGGTCAACCATGAGCATGGTAAGTCCTTTGTGCTTCTTGCCTTCGGAGGAATCGGTGCGGGTCAAGAGCCAGTGGTAGTCGGAGAAATGGGCCTCGGTATTATATATCTTCTGCCCGTTGAGGACGAAGTGGTCGCCGCTGTCCTCGGCGTGCAGCTGCACCGAGGCCACATCGGAGCCGGCATCGGGCTCGGTATAGCCCAGGGCGAACTCGATTTCCCCGCGGGCGATACCGGGCAGGAACCGCTGTTTCTGCTCCTCGGTGCCGCAGACGAGGAGGGCGTTGCCGATTTCCACGCCGTCGAGGGGAAAGGGGGCTTGATGAGAGTTGATTTCCTCTACCTTGATGGTCTCCGCCACTAAGCCCAGACCCCGGCCGCCGTACTCCACGGGCCAGCGCGGGGCCAGCAGACCCGCCGCGCCCATCTTGCGGATAAGCTCCTTGGAATAAGGCCCCTCCCCCTGCATCGACTCCGTTTCGGCGACGACGTGCTCGTTGCACTCTCTGTCCAGGAACTCGCGGACTTCCTTCTGGAAGGCCTTTTCCTCCGGGTTAAGCTCGAAATCCATGCTCCAGCCTCCTGCGGTCGTATATCTCAGGCCGTCGCGGCGGCCTATTTTTTATAGACAATGGCGGAGGAGTTACCCAGTTTGCCCGAGTTTACGGAGAAGCCTATCCTGGCGCCTGCCACCTGCCGGGGGCCGGCGTCGCCGCGCAGCTGCGAGACTATCTCGCAGGTCTGCGAGAGGGCCTGGGCCGGGATGCACTCCCCCATGGAGGTGCAGCCGCCGTCGGTGCAGACGGGGACCCGGCCGCCCATGGAGGTAGCCCCTTCGCGGAGCAGCTTTTCGGCGTCGCCTTCCCCGCAGAGGCCGATGTCCTCGTACCACTGCAGCTCCATGGCGCCGGTGAGGTCGTAGACGCTGACCACGTCCAGGTCTTCCGGGCCGACCCCGGCCTCCTCGTAGGCCTGATAGGTGGACTTAATGCCGGCGTCGTTCTCGTTGGGGGGAGGCAGCTCCGAGAAATCGCTGCCGAAGCCGCCCATGCCGGGCGCGGGGTACCGGGGATTGGAGGCCCCGATGCCGGCGATGACGATGGGCTTGGTGGTATATTTTTTGGCCACTTCCAGCGAGCAGACCACGGCCGCGGCGGCGCCGTCGCTGGTGGCGCATACCTGGTAGAGATGCAGGGGATAGGCCACCATGGGGGAGTTGAGGATTTCTTCCTTGGTGTATATCTTGTGGTAGCGGGCGTTGGGGTTGAGGGCGCCGAACTTGGAGGCCTTCACCTTCTGCAGGGCCAGGTCTTCCTCGGTGGTGCCGTACATCGTCATGCGCTTCTGGGCGGCCATGGCGAAGCCGGTGAAGTTGGCCGAGCCCAGGATGCGAAACCGCTGGCTGTCCAGGTCGGTCTCGTCAAACTCGTCGTACTTGGTGGTGCCGAAGGCACCCTTGGGGGAGATGCTCCCCCCGGCGACCAGGGCGGTATCGATGAGGCCGGAGGAGATGTAGAGGTGGGCGGTGCGCAGGGCGTAGCCGCCGGTGGCGCAGGCGTTATAATTATTGGTGACGGGGATGCCGGTAAGCCCCAGGTTCTGCGCCAGGGCGGAGCCCGCCAGCATGCCCTGGATGCCGGCCCAGGGGTCCTGCCCGCAGAACAGGCCCTGGACGTCTTTCCACTCCATATTGGCGTCCTTGAGGGCCATCTGGGCTATCTCCAGGTTAAGCTCGTGCACGCTCTTTTCCGGGAACTTCCCCCAGGGGTGTATCCCGATACCGATGATGGCGACTTCTCTCATGACTTCTCCCCCTTTTTCGCGGTCACAGCCCTTTGGGCTGTATAAATTCTTACTTCACGGGCCGGAACATCCAGCTAAGCACCTCGTTACCCGCCTCGTCCTTATAGAGCACTTCCCGCACCGTCTCCATCTCCATGCCCACCTTGAGGCTAGCCAGGTCGACGTCCCTGGCAATCTGCCCGCCTACTTTAATGCCCTCCGGCAGGGCGATAGAGGCGACGCCGAAAGGCACGAAGGGGTCGGGGGCGTGGTAGGGGGGCGGCGGCGAGTAGTGGTTCACCGTATAGGCGAAGAGCTTGCCCCGGCGGCTGAGCCGGGCCTCTTCCAGGGGCTTGTCCTTCTGGCAGTTTGGGTTGCGGCAAGTGGTTACCCTGGGGAAAAAATAATGCCCGCAGGACTGGCAGCGGCTCCCGATGAGCTGGGGCTCCTGCGGCGGCATGGTGAACCACCCTTCGAGGCAGGGAATCTGCTTGGTAGCGTTCATGAAAAATGCTCCTTATTATTCCGTCGGTGTCTCGTCGGGGTCGTGGAGGTATTATCAAGTCTGCCGGGAATTAAGACTCACATTTTATCAAATAAATCATTATGTTGTCAATGTTTATTATTCCTATTGCAACTAATTGGGGCGGGAGTTAAAATTTTACTGGATAAAATTAATATTTTCCGGCGGAGTCATACCCTCACTTGGACTGGGCGCTGGCAATCAGTTTCAGGACGTGCTCTCTGATTAGCTTCATCATAGCGTGCAGTGATTCTGTCTGCTGCTGGTCGAGGGGATGCAGGAGGGTGTGACCGAGGCGCTGCTGCCCGGCGGCCTGCGAATCTTTGACGTAGGCCAGTCCCTCCTTGGTGATGCTCACCTTTCTCACCCGGCGGTCGCTGCCGATGCCGCCTCTCTTCACGAAGCCGAGCTTCTCGAGCTTGTCCACCACCCTGGTGACGGCGTGCTTGGAGCGGAATATCCTCTCGCTCAGTTTGGTGGGCGTCATCGTGCCGCCGTGCAGCACCAGGTTGTGCAGTACGCTGAAGCCGGTACGCCCCACGGGATAGCGGGCCACTTCGATATCCAGGTACCGGTTGATGACGTCGGAAGTGTAAATAAACGAAAGGAATGTCAAAACCCTCAGCTGAGCCGCCTGCTCCCGTATCTCTTCGGCCATTGATTGGAGTTCGTGATTAGAGACCCTGCTCATCGGATGTCCCCTTTCTGCGTATATATACTTACGGTATTATAGTACATTTCGCAAAATCATTCAGTAAAACAAACGCAACGGAGGGGAAAGTAGCTATTCTACCCGAATAATGGGAAACGGGCGATAGATTGCCGGGTTTTGACAACGCCGGAGCAACTGGCTAAAATGAGGCATTGTCCGTTTGCGTAATATAAATATCTGGCACGAGGAGGGGTGGCAAGATGAAATCCGAAAAGGGCTCCCGGCCGGTTTACCGGGTAAAGGCCAAGGAGACGGCACTCGTCCCGATGCGCGACGGCGTGCGCCTGGCCGTGGATGTCTATCGCCCCGACGCCGCCGGCAAGTTCCCCGCCCTGCTGGCGCTGTGCGTCTACGGCAAAGACCTGCAGGTGCTGCCGGTGAAGCAGCCCCAGGGGAGGGAGACCTCCTTGGTCTGGGACGGCACCATGGAGGCCGGCAACACGGAGTATTTCGTGTCGCGGGGCTACGTCCACATCATCGCCGACGTCCGCGGCTGCGGCGATTCCGAGGGCGAGTACGTGGGCATGTGCGGCCATACCGAGGGCGAGGACGGCTACGACCTTATCGAGTGGATAGCCGCCCAGCCCTGGTGCGACGGCAACGTCGGCATGTTCGGCATCTCCTACCTGGCCGGCGTGCAGCTCTATACCGCCGCCGAGCAGCCGCCGCACCTCAAGGCCATCTTTCCCTGGGAGGTATGGAGCGATATTTACAGCCAGCTGGCCACTTCCGGCGGCGTCATCCAGCCGATGATATACCGCCTCTACAGCGGGCGTGGCATGGACCCCGGGCAGACCAACGGCAGCGGCATCGCCCACCGCAATCACGTCTGCGCCACGGTGCGCGACACCCCGCCCGAAGAACTGGAGAAGCTCTGGAAGGAGCGCCTGGCCGACCCCGACCTCATGGTCTACAGCATCTACTGGAGCTGCCTCCGCTACCCCACCAAGAGCCCCCTCTTCGCCGATTTCCTCTTCAACCCCAACGACGGTCCCTTCTACCGGGAGCGGTCGCCCTATACTAAATTTGATAAAATCAAGGTGCCCCTCTTCACCGGCGGCCCCTGGGTGGGCATGTGGCCGGACGGAGCCTTTACCGTCTACAACGGCGTGGACGTGCCCAAGAAGATTATCATGGCGCCGCTGGCCCTGTGCGACGAGCGCCCCTGGTACCAGCTCCACGACGAGGTCGTCCGCTGGATGGACCACTGGCTCAAGGGGATAGACACCGGCTTCATGGACGAGCCGCCGGTGAAGTTCTTCATGCTGGGGGCCAACGAGTGGCGCTACGAGCCGGAGTGGCCCCTGGCCCGGACGCAGTGGACGAAATACTACCTGCGCAGCCGGGGGCGGCTGATGACCGAGGCGCCGCTCTGCAAAGAAGGCCCCGACTGCTTCGTGCAGCAGCCCCTCGACGAGACCTCCGAGGTCAACTCCCTCAAGTATTCCACGGGGCCGTTCAGCCGGGACGTGGAGGTCATCGGGCCGATGGCCCTCTATTTTCACGCCGCCATCGACCAGCCGGATACCAACTGGCACGTGACCGTCTCGGACGTGGACGCCTCCGGCCGGAAGACCTCGGTGCCGACGGTGAGCTGGCTCAAGGCGTCGCACCGGGCCATCGATAAAAAACGCTCCAGGCCCTGGGGCCCCTGCCACGACCATACCCGCAACGTGCCGGTAAAACCGGGCGAGATTAACGAGTACGCCATCGGGCTCTCCCATATCGCCAACCGGTTCCGGGCCGGTCACCGCCTGGAGATAGAGATTGCCAGTATGGATAACGTCCCCGGCGGGCTGCACATCTGCAGCAGCCGCACCACGCAGCACCGCATCCACCACGACCCGCAGCACGCCTCCTACCTGCTGCTGCCGGTGATACCGGGGGAGAAATAGAAATTAATATCGGCAAGAATAATCGGGGGGAAAGAAATATTTCACTTTAATAAAGTATACATGGTACATTATTTGACCGGAGTCATTAACAGAGTGTATTATTCCTGCAGGTTCGGTTTGTCTTCGTACTGACTAACGGATAAAAGGGAGGTACCATGGCTCAAAAAGGGAAGACCGAAACGGGTCAAAAGACATGTATCAAGGGCACCGGTTTGAGTAGCTTCGGCGATAACTCCAACATGGCGGCGGTAGATGTCAGGAACGGCAAATTAATCAGAATCCGACCCTTTCACTACGACTGGAAGTACCAGCCCGAGCATTGGAAGCCGTGGCAGATTGAGGCGCATGGCAAGGTCTTCAAACCCCCGCTGAAGTCCATGATACCCCCCCACGGCATAGCCTATAAAAAGCGGGTCTTTTCTCCCAACCGCATCCTCTACCCCCTCAAGCGGGTGGACTGGGACCCCAACGGCGAGCGCAACCCCCAGAACCGCGGCACCAGCAAGTACGTGCGCATCTCCTGGGACGAGGCCACCGACCTGGTGGCCGGCGAGCTCAAGAGGGTAATCAAGAAGTACGGGCCGGAAACGGTACTGCTCCAGGCGGACGGCCACGGCGAAACGAAAGTAATCCACTCCACCCACGGCTGCAATACCAAGCTCCTCGAGCTGCTGGGGGGCTACACGCAGCAGATAAGAAACCCGGATAGCTGGGAGGGGTGGTACTGGGGGGCCAAGCACGCCTGGGGGTGCGAGCCCGTCGGTATGGCTACGTCTTATCTCACCAATATCTACCCGGACATGGCCGAGCACACCCGGATGATAATCCACCAGGGCTGCGACCAGGAGACCACCCCCTGGGGTTTCTGGTCGGGACAGATGCCCAGCCTCTACTCCTACTGGTTTACCGAGCTGGGCATTAAAAGCATCTATATCTGCCCCGACCTCAACTACGGCGCCGCCGTTCACGCCGATAAATGGATACCCGTCTTGCCCAACACCGACGCCGCCCTGCAGCTGGCCATCGCCTACCAGTGGATTACCGAAGGCACCTACGATAAAAAGTACATCGCTACTCACGCCTATGGCTTCGATAAATTCTCCGATTACGTCCTGGGCAAGGAGGACGGCATCCCCAAGACCCCCAAGTGGGCCGCCGGGCTCTGCGGCGTGCCCTCGCGCATCATCAAGGTCCTGGCGAAGGAATGGGCCTCCAAGACGACCACCGTGGCGCACGGCTTCGGCGGGCCCTACATCCGCGGGCCATATTCCACCGAGCCGGCCCGCCTGGAGGTGCTGCTCCTGGCCATGCAGGGGCTGGGCAAGCCGGGGACGCACCAGCTTACCTGGGTCGGCGGGTCGTTTTTCGGCGCGCGCGACCTGGGGCACGAGGTGCCTCCCCTGGCGGGCAAGGCGCTGGTGAGGCCCTCGGTCAACGCCGCCTATCACGGCTATCACCCCGGCCCGGACATGCAGAAACAGATTATCCCCAAGCCCATGATTCACGACGCCATCCTCGACGGGCACTTCGAGATTTACGGCAGCTCGGAGCAGATGTCGGCCCGGGAAGACCAGTTCAAGAAATACGTCTACCCGGTGCCGGGCTGCTCCGAGATACATCTGATATGGACGGATACGCCCTGCCTCCTGACCTGCTGGAACGACTCGAACCGCAACGTGGACGCCTACCGCAGCCCCAAGATAGAGTGCATGATTGCCCAGCACCCCTGGCTGGAGAACGACTGCCTCTTCGCCGACATCATCCTGCCGTCGAACACCAAGTTCGAGACCGACGATATCGGCAGCGACATGGAAAGCGGCCAATTTTCCACCGTTTACCGCGAGAGGAAATGCGTCGAGCCCATCGGCGAGTCCAAGAGCGACTACGAGGTCGTCATCGAGGTGGCCAAGAAGCTGGGGCTGGAAAAGGAATACACCGGCGGCAAGTCCATCGAGGAATGGATAAAATTCGGTTTCGACTCCTCCGGCGTGCCGGAGGCCGGCCTGTTTACCTGGGAGGAGCTATGTGAAAAGGACTACTACGTTATCCCCACCGACCCCGACTGGAAGAAGTACCGGGCGGGGATGATAGAGTTCTACGAAGACCCCAAGAAACACCCCATGAAGACGCCGACCGGGCTGATCGAGTTTTATTCGAAAGGTCTGGCCGAGCACTTCCCCGACGACGACGAGCGCCCGCCGGTGCCCCACTGGATACCCTACGGCGAGTCGCACCAGGAAAGCCTGCTGGTGGAGCGCGCTAAGAAATACCCCCTGCTCTGCCAGTCCAACCATCCCCGGTGGCGTGTTCACGCCCAGCTCGACGACGTCAACTGGTTCCACGAGATAGAGACGTGCAAGGTAAGGGGCCCCGACGGCTACTTATACGAGCCCGTCTGGCTCCACCCCGCCGAGGCCAAAAAGA
>DAOUEH010000016.1:0-3084 GCA_034430635.1 Dehalococcoidales bacterium
GCCATCGCCAGGGCGCCGTCCGTGCCGGGGTTGACGGGCAGCCAGCGGTCGGCGCGCAGGGCCGTCACCGAGTAGCGCGGGTCGACGACCACCACCTTCGCCCGGTTGGGGCGCTCCCGCCGGATTTTACCCCACATGCGCAGGGAGCGCGCCAGCGGCTCGTAGGATTCCAGGATACCGGCCCCGAAACCGAGGATGTAATTGGTACGCTCCAGGTCGTAGGCGCTCTGGGTAAAATGTCCGTCGGCGCACCACTGCCCGGCCTTGTCGGCCTCGTTGCCCAGGCCGTCGGCGGTTACCAGGTTCGGCGTGCCGTAGGCGCTGGCAAAGCGCTTGAGGATGTCCTCGTCGCTGACGGTGTTCAGGCCGGTAAGCAGCAGGAGGCGGTGGGGCCCGCCGCCAGTGCGCAGGTCTTTGAGGCGGGCGGTGACTTCACCCAGCGCCGCCTCCCAGGAGACGGGCGCCCATTTCGGGTCGATGTCCCGCCCCTTGGCCGGGTTCGTCCTCTGGAGCGGGGTGGTGAAGCGGTTGGGGTCGTAGAGCACCTGCAGGCCGACCTGGGCGCGGGCGCAGTTCTCCCCCTCGCTTACCTGCGAGAGGGGGTTACCGGTTATCTTGACCGCCCGGCCGTTGACGACGCGGACGCGCGTGGCGCAGCGCGTGGCGCAGTTGAGGCAGGAGGTGGGGAGCCACGCCTCGGTGAGGACGCCCTCGCCCCCGGGTATCGCGTCGGCGGGAACGATGGAGCTCAGCGCGGGGCGCTTGATGAGGCGGCCTAACGCCGCTACCGCCACCGCCAGCGCCGAGAGCTTGAGGAATGCCCGGCGGCTGATGCCGAAGCGGTGGCCTGGGGACGTCTCCGGGTTGCCCGGTCTGCTAATTTTTACCACACCTGCAATCTCAGCTAAACATACAATAGACCATTACCGCCAAAATGGCAAGACGGGCCGGGGCGTAATTTGAGATGCGGGGAGATAATGTGTAAAATGGTAATCGGCCTGCTTGCCTATTTATTCGCGTTGCGGCGCGGGCAGGCACCGGAAAGGAGGCGCGATGGCTGGCGGTTATATGGGAAAGCTCCTCTTTGTTGACCTTTCCAATGGTGAAATCCGTAAGGAGGCCCCCGGCGACGGGCTTTACCGCGACTTCATCGGGGGCTACGGCGTGGGGGCGCGGGTGCTCTACTCCCGCCAGAAGGCTGGGGAAGACCCCCTGGGGCCGGGCAACACCCTGGGCCTGATGACCGGCCCGCTCACCGGCACCCCGGCCACCACCGGCTGCCGCTACGTGGCCATAGCCAAATCGCCGCTGACCGGCGGCTGGGGCGACGCCAACTCCGGGGGACACTTCGGCCCCCATCTCAAGTTCGCCGGCTACGACGGCGTCTTTCTCACGGGCATCGCCGAAAAACCGGTCTACCTCTTCATCGATAACGGCAAAGCCGAGCTCAAGGACGCCGCCGGCCTCTGGGGGAAGACCACCTTCGAGGCCGACGAGATTTTACAGGCCGAGCACGGCAAGAGTTCGCAGGCAATTATTATCGGGCCGGCGGGGGAGAAGCTGACCCGGGTGGCCTGCATCATGAGCCAGGGCGGCGATGCCGCCGGGCGCTCCGGACTGGGGGCGGTGATGGGTTCCAAGAGGCTCAAGGCCGTCGTCGTGCGGGGCGAGATGAAAGTCCCCCTGGCCGACAGCGAGGCGGTGGAGAAACTAAAACGGCAGCACCTGGCCGAGATAAAGGGGCCGGGGATGGAGCAGTTCCACCACTACGGCACCACCGGCCATACCGATGTCTCCGCCCACAGCGGCGATACCCCGGTGAAGAACTGGGGCGGCATCGGCGTGAAAGAAATCCCCGATGTGTCCGGCCTCAACAAGGAAATCCTCGACGACAGAGTGGCCCGCCGCTACGGCTGCTGGCGCTGCCCCGTCGCCTGCCGCGGCAACCTGCGGGCGGGCCGCGGCGAGTATCCGTACCCCGAGGGGGCCCACCGGCCGGAGTACGAGACCCAGGCCGCCTTCGGGGCGATGTGCCTCAATACCGATGCCGCCGCCATCACCATGGCCAACCATATCTGCAACGCCTACGGGCTGGATACCATCTCCACCGGCACCATTGTCGCCTTCGCCATGGAGTGCTACGAGCACGGCATCATCACCCGTAAGGATACCGACGGCATCGAGCTCACCTGGGGCAACCCCCGGGCGATGGTGGCCATGACCGAAAAGATAGCCCGGCGGGAGGGTATCGGAGATGTTCTGGCCGACGGGGTCAATATCGCCGCCCGGCGCCTCGGCAAAGGGGCGCGGAAATTCGCCGTGCACATCGGCGGGCAGGAGCTGGGGCTGCACGACCCCAAGTTCGACTTTCCCTTCTTCCGGCACATGCCCACCGCCGCCCGCTACCAGGTGGACGCCGCCCCCGGGCGACATACCGCCGGTTTCGGCCCCTCGCAGTTCATAGGGTATGTCCTCAACGCCGCCGGGCTCTGTATGCACAGCGATACCCTGCTGACCGACCCGCAACGATATATCGTAGGCTTCCTGGCCGCCGTCACCGGCTACCCGCGCTCCCGGGAAGACCTGCTCAAGGACGGCGAGCGTATCGGCAACATGCGGCATTGCTTCACCCTGCGCGAGGGCGATAATCCCCTGGAGCGCCGGGTACACGGCCGCATCATCGGGCGCCCCCCGCAGAAGGAAGGCCCGCTGGCCGGGGAGTCCTGCGACCTGGAGGCGCAGGTCTACTGGAACCTTGGCGCCCTCGACTGGGACAGAAAGACGGCCAAGCCCAGCCGCAAGAAACTCATTGAGCTGGGCCTGAACGACGTCGCCGCCGAGCTCTGGCCGGAGGCAAAATAGGGCCGGCCGGGGCCGGGCGATTACAATCAGGAGGTAGGCAGTGTTACTGGAAGACAGGGTGGCCATCGTCACCGGTGGCGCCAAGGGCATCGGGCGTGGCATCGCCCTCAAGTTCGCTCAGGAGGGCGGCGACGTGGCCGTGTGCGCCCGGCATGTGGAAGGCGCCGAGCAGGTCGCCGCGGAAATCCGGGCGCTGGGGCGTAAGTCCCTGGCGGTCAGGGC
>DAOUEH010000017.1:0-23380 GCA_034430635.1 Dehalococcoidales bacterium
ATCACCCCCATCCCCCTTTATCCCCCTTCCCCTAGGGGAAGGGGGAAATAAATAAAGAGGGGCTAATGCCCCTCTTAAACTCCCCGTATTTATGAAACCTAGCCAGCGCCCCTCTTCGCGGGCTATTCCCCTTTAGCCCACCCTACCCAGTTGATTTTTATCCCACCCAGCCCGCCCTCTTTTCTCCCGCGGCCAACCAAGGCTCTTTCCCCCCAACCCCCCGGGGCGGTGGGGAAATACCAAGGGATAAGCCGAGGAAGCCGCGAGGGCGGCCGGGTGGGAATAGATAACACCGACGGGGTGGGGCGGCATATCATGGGGATAAGCCGCGGATGATGAGGGCGGCCTGGGTGGAAATAGATAACTCAGAGGGGCGGGGTGTGGGGCGATGAAATATAGAGAGAATATTATGTAACTAATAGATAAGGATTATGTCAATCGTACTATTTAGCGGCTCCCGGCGAGGACTCGCTCCGCCCTCCGCTGGGGCGCCTTGATGGACTGGCTGATATTATCCAGCAGGCCCTCCCCGCCCCCGAAGCCCAGCATCTCCTCGATTTTTTCGATTGACTCTAAAAGGAGCTTGCCGTCCTGGCTGACGCTGTAGACGCCGGAGGGGTACTTCTCCGCCGTCCAGAGGAGAAAGCCGCGCTCCACGAGGTAGTCAAGATACTTGTTGAGCTGGGTATAGCTCATGCCGGCGCGGTACATTATCTGGGTCCGGCTGGCCTCCCCCATGCGGAGGATATCGGCTACCACCTCGATATTGGAGCGTCGGCTGTTCATAGTAATACTTCCTTTTTAGTTAGATTGTCCCTGGGCGCCGCCGTCGTCTTCGGGGATGTCGTCGCTTTCCAGGGTAACGTTCTTGGCCTTGAGGTAGCGGCGGAGAATCGCCCGGATTCGGGCCACGAACTCGCGGCGGCTCATCACCCGCCGCAGGTAGGCATCGGCGCCCCAGTTGACGGCGCGGTTCCAGGCCTCCTCGCTGGGGTCGGCGCCGAGCAGGATTATGGGCACCTGGGAGCGCTCGCGGATACGGGCGCAAAGCTTCTGGCTATCCGGCACGGCCTCGTCGAGGATGACCAGACTCACCTGTTCCACGCTGGCCAGTATCTCTTCCTGCGCCAGTGTGGCGATAACCTCGAAGCCGCCAATCCCCAGGACCTCGGTAAGCTCTTTGGATGACTCGGGGTCGGTATCGGCCAGGAGCACCCCGGCCACGGCGGGGGCTGCCTCTTCCGCCTGGGGCGGGGCAACCTGGGCCCCGGGCTGCATGTGCTGCTTGACGCGCAGCGCCAGCGCCAGCAATAAAAGCAGGGTCTTCCACCAGCGCTTGGCCTGCTCTTCGGTCTCGCCTATTTCCTGTCGGTTGAGGTAATTCCTGCTGTTTGTGTTCATTACGATTCGCGATACCTGTTGCCGGGATGAGAGGCCGGAGCCTTCCGGCTCTTCATGAGACCCATGATTATCTTGTCATATTAGAATATACATCTTGGTTCCCAAAATGCCCAGCGGTGGGAAAAAAAATGCCTATCTGATGGATAAAACTCTCCGTATCATCGCCGGAGCGGGCGGGTGGGGGGATAAAAGGAAAACGGGCCTGTAAGAAGCCCGTCTCATGACGTATATAATGTAATATTGTAGCTCAGGGTGGCAGCGACGGCGCCGGCAAGCGGCTAGTGCACGCCGACGAATTTATAGCCGATGCCCCGGGCATTGGCGATAATCTTGGGACAGTCGGAGTTATCGCCCAGCTTTTGCCGGAGGCGGTAGACGTACTTATTGACGTAGTCCTCGTTACCCTCGTACTCCTGCCCCCAGACGCGCCCCAGCAGGGTATCGTAGCTCAGCACCCTTCCGGCGTTGCGCGCCAGCACGGTAAGGAGGCGCCACTCCGTCGGGGTCAGCTCCACCCGTGCGTCGGCCTGGGTAATCTCCCGCCCGGCGAAATCGATGGTCACGTCGCCCACGATAACCGGCGGCTCGCCGCCGCTGGGCTCCGATATCCGGCCCCGCCGCACCACGGCCTTGACGCGCGCCAAAAGCTCGATGTGGCTGAAAGGCTTGACGACGTAGTCGTCGGCGCCGGTCTCCAGACCCTTGACCTTGGAGACCTCCTCGTCGCGGACGGTGAGAATCAGCACGGGGACATCGCTGAAGAGGCGGATATCCTTGAGGACATCCAGGCCGTCCATATCGGGCAGGCCCAGGTCGAGGATAATCAGGTCGGGGGTCTCGGTCTCCACCAGCCCGATGGCCTCCTGGCCGGACGAGGTGGTCAGCACGGTGGCCCCGGGCCAGCGCAGCTTAAAGCATAGTTTTAATGTCTCGACGACGTCGGGGCTATCTTCCACAATTAATACCTTCATTCGCCTCCTCTATCAATACCACCGGGCTGCCCGGTCGTCTGCCCCAGGGGTAACCGCAGCACGAAGGTGTTGCCGTATCCCTTTTCGCTCTCCAGCCGGAGCTGCCCGCCGTAGGTCTCCACCAGGAGCTTGGCGACGGCCACCCGGAAGCGCTGCCGGGGCAGCCACCGGGTATCCACGTCCAGCCAGTGGGCGGGCTCCAGCAGCTCCCGGTGCCGCTCCCTGGGGATGGGCGGGCCGCCGTCACTTACGCTGACGACGACGGCACCCCCGGCCTCTCCGGCCCTTAAGCGAATCTCACCAGCGTCGGGGGTGGTCTCGGTGGCGCTGGTGAGTAGATTTACGATAATTTGCTTGAGCTGGCCCTGCCCCACGGCGACGCCGGGCAGGGAGGCGGGGCAGTCCAGGGTCAGCCGCTGCTGGCGTTTCGCGGCGAGCGGCTTCACCTGCGCCGCGGCCTCGCGGAGCACCGGGCCGACGGCCGTGTAATCCTCCGGCGCCCTAAGTGGCCGCCGGCGCGCCCGGACGATATTGGGCAGTTCGGAAATGGTCGCCTCCAGGTGGGCCACGGAATCACCCAGGTTCTGCACCAGCCTCGTCTTCAGCTCGTCGGCGTCCTTTTCTTCCTTGAGGAGACCCGCCGAGCTGACGACGGTGGTGAGCGAGGTCTTGAGCTCGTGGACGAGCAGGTCGACAAAGTTGTTCCAGGCGGCGTCCTGCCGCTGGGTGGTCTCCTTTTCCAGCCGGAGCTGCTTCACCTGCACCGCCAGGGAGAGCATGCCCGCCAGATATTGCAGTGCTGGCAAATTTTTCCTGGGGTCGGCGGCGGGGGTCAGGCTGGCGGCGATGAGGACGCCGATAACCTCCGGGCCGGCCATCATGGGCAGCCAGATGAGGCAGCTTGCCCGGCCGGGGCATCCCAGCCGGCGGCAGACCTCGGCGGGGGGGTCGTTTTCGACTACCGTCATGGCGCGGACGAAGAGGTCGTAGCGGGACTTGTGCCGCGGCGAGGCCGCGTCTTCGGCGTCGCTTTCCTCGCCGGTGAGCGACATCCTGGCCCAGTCCACCATACCGGCCTTCACCAGCTCCGCGGTGAAGGCATCGCCCAGGGTTTTCACGTCGGGGCTGCGGGCGACGATATCCGTGAGCCGGCTGAGTAGCTGCGGCTCCAGATGAGCCGCTATCGTCTCGATAGCACTATAATTCAAATTCATTTTATAATGTGCCCGCAATGATTAACTACGGACACGGTTGAATTATAATACACTATCGTGTAACCCGGCATAAAAAAACGGTAAAGATTTCGTAAAGATTTTATAAAAACAAACGAGGGGTCTCACGACCCCCCGTCGGACACGGGCATAACTGCCCTGCTCACTTTCGCCCGGCGGCCCTAGAACCCGCTCCACCTCCAGATATTCCTCCAACCCCTGCCGAAATCGAAGTTCCACCAGCCGCCCTTCCTCACCTTGGTATACGAGTAGCGGGAATAATTATCATTGCAACTGCCGCCGCAATCCTGGTGATAGCACTGGCTATTATTGTCGCCATAGCTGTAGTTCCAGCTGTAGCTGGAGCAGTCCTGGCACTTATCTTTATTATACCCCCACTGGCTGTCGCCGCAGGAGTGGTCGCCGCCGCCGGAGCTATCCTGCTCCTGTTCTTGCTCTTGCTCCTGCTCCTGGTCTTGCTCCTGGTCGCTACCGCCGGTGCCGTTATCCTCCAGGTAGGCGAAGTTCAGTATCTCCACGGCGTTGAGGTCGAAGCCGTCGGTGAAGTTCGGGTCGCTGCGCCCGGCGTTATCGTCCACAATCCTGATATAGTCGGCCCAGCCGCCGATGCTCTCCAGCTTGCCGGCGACATCGAAGAAGAAGAGACACGAGGACGACTCCCCGGTGATGTAATCGGGGTGATAGCCCTGCTCGTAGGCGAAGGTGGCGTCGGTGGCCGTATAGCCCAGGTATTTCCACCCGTCCGGATTGCCGTCGCCGTTGCGGTCGTTGGAGAGGTAGACAAAGGCATCGTCCTGGGCGCCGAACTCATGGATAACGAAATCGTAGCCCGAGTTCTCGTCCCCGTCGATGATGATGCGGTCGGTGAACTTGAGGATTATCTCGCCGGCGGGGTTGGCCCCCAGCGAGACGAAATAAGCATTGCTGCCCTGGGCGCCCCGGGTCGGCCCGCCCAGCGCCTCCTCGGGGTCATCGGTCTTGCCCCAGGTCCCCGGCGGGTTGGCCTTGGTGTTGTCCCAGACCCCGCCCTGGGTGAAGCTGATGACTTCATCCGCATAGGGGTCGTCCAGGTCGGCCAGACCGGCGCCGACGATGGCGGCGAAAAGAGAAAGCAGCACCGCGGCGGTGACGAATAGTCTCTTCTTTACCTTTTTGGTCACGGTAGATACCTCCCGGAGAACGCGGCAACGGGTCCGGCCGGTTTCTCCACTCAAGGAGTCTACCACGGGGGCAAAGAAGCATTGAAGGAACGATAGTATAGAAAAAGCGTCTGTAGACAACCGCCGGCGGGCGGCGGCACGGATAATAGCGATGCGGGGGCTGGCGCCCCCGCACTGTTTACGGCGTAACCGTGATGCTTACCGTGGCCAGATTGGAATCCACCAGGCCGTCGTTGGCGGTGTAGGTAAAGCTATCCGGGCCGGTGTAACCCTCGTAAGGCGTGTAGGTAACCGTGCCGTCCGGGTTGAGGACGACTATGCCCCAGGAGGGCTGCGTCAGGTTGGTCACCCGCAGCGTATAGCCATCGGGGTCGCTGTCGTTGGCCAGGATATTGATGACCACGTTCCCGTTCTCGGCCACGTTGGCGCTGTCGTTCACGGCCACCGGCGGCTGGTTCGGCGAGGAGACCAGCTGGATGAGGCAGGGGTACATGCCGTTGATGCCGTCGAACTCCAGCGAATCGATGGTGCTGTTGCCAATCTGGCCGTCGCTGCCGATGGTCATCGTCCTGACGAAGCCGTCGTTATCGACGCCCTGGTAGGCGATGGCGTAGACATTGCCGTAGACCTGGGTGATGCTGGGCACTAGGCCCTGGGTGCCGTCGAAGATGAGGGTATCGATGATGCCATCGGTTATCTGGCCGCTGGCGGCAATCTCCACCGTCCGCAGGTAGCCCAGGCTGCTGCGCTGGTAGGCGATGGCGTAAATCGTATCCGTAATCGCTATCATGTTGGGCATGCGGCCGTCCGAGCCGTCGAACTCTATGTAGTCAATGGCGGCGTCGCTTATCTGGCCTTCGGGGGTAATGGACATCGTCACCATGAAGCCGTCGTCGTTATAGCCGCGATAGGCCACGGCAAAGATATTACCGGTGACATGGACGATATCGGGTTCCCAGCCGACAGAGCTATCGAAGTTGAAGCTATCGATGTAGCCATCGGTAATCTGGCCGTTAGGGGCAATCTCCACCGTGCGGACATAGCCCGGGTCGGTATAGTAACCGTCGCGGTTGTAGGCGATGGCGAAGATATTGCCGCTGACGTGGATGATATCCGGCATCTGCCCGTCGCTGCCGTCGAACTCCAGCGTATCGATGACGCTATCGGCTATCTGGCCGTTTTCGGCGATACTCACCGTCTTCAGGAAACCGTCGTTGCCGGGGCCCTGGTAGGCGATGGCGTAGGTGCTGCCGGAGACATGGATGATATCGGGTACATAGCCCTCGGTGCCCTCAAAGATAAGGGTATCGATGGTGTTGCTGCGGATATCGCCGTCGATGACAATCTCCACCGTCCGCAGGTAGCCCAGGCCGCTGCGCTGGTAGGCAATGGCGTAGATATTGCCGGAAACGTGGACGATATCCGGCGTCCTACCGTCGCTGGAGTCGAACTCCAGGGTATCGATGACGCTATTGCCTATCTGGCCGCTGTTGTCGATATTCATCGTCCTCACGAAGCCGTCGTCATAGCTGCCCTGGTAGGCCACGGCGAAGGTGGTTATCGGCGAGACGGAGATATAGTCCGTCTTGGTCTCGGTGTCGCTATCGCTGTCCGCCTCGGTGACGGTGAGGGATACCGTGTAGTCCCCGAAGGAGGTATAGGTATGCGTCGGGTGCTGCTCGGTAGAGGTGGTATCGTCGCCGAAGCTCCACAGCCACGATACGATGCCGCCGGGCGAGCTGGACTGGTCGGTGAAGCTCACCGTCAGCGGGACGTAGCCGGAAGTCGGCGCGCCCGTGAAGGCGGCCGTGGGGCCGGTATCGGCCACGGTGATGTAGTCCATCTTGGTCTCGGTGTCGCTGTCGCTGTCGGCTTCGGTGACCATCAGCGATACCGTGTAGGTGCCTTCATTATTATAGATATGCGTCGGGTGCTGCTCGGTAGAGGTGGTGTCGTCACCGAAGCTCCACAGCCAGGCGACGATGCCCTGCGAGGACGCGGACTGGTCGGTGAAGCTCACCGTCAGCGGCTCGCTGCCCGAGGTGGGCGTCCCGCTGAAGTCGGCGAAGGGTACGCCCTCCGGCAGGACGTTGATGTAGCTCGGCTTGGTCTCGCTGTCGACATCCTCGTCGTCCTCGGTCACCGTCAGGGTTACCGTGTAGGCGCCCTCGGTGGCGTAGACATGCGTCGGGTTCTGCTCGGTAGAGGTGGTGTCGTCGCCGAAGTCCCAAAGCCACGATACGATGGTATCGTTAGTGGTGGACTGGTCGGTGAAGTCCACCGTGAGCGGGGCGTAGCCGGATGTCGGCGCGGCGGTGAAGGCGGCCGTGGGGCCGGTATTGCCGCTCACGCTGATATAGCTGGTGCGTACCTTGGCATTGGAGTCCCCGTCCTGCTCGGATACGGTCAGGGTCACGGTATAGATACCGGCCTCAGCGTAGACGACGATGGGATTCTTCATCCCGCTGATCTGCCCGTCGCCGAAGTCCCAGGCCCAGAGGACGATGCCGTCGTCCGAGCTGGACTGGTCGGTAAAGACGACCGTCAGCGGCGCCGGGCCCATGGTCGGCGTAGCGACGAAGTTGGCCGTGGGGCCGGTATCGATGAGGACGACGGTCTCGGTGGTTACCAGGGCCGTCTTGGTCTCGACATCGCTGTCGCCGTCATCTTCGGTTACCTCCAGGGCGACGATATAGGCGCCCGGCTCTTCGAAGGTGTGCACCGGGTTCGGCTCGGTACTGCCGCCGCCGTCACCGAAGCCCCACTGCCAGGATACGATGCCTTCGTCGGAGTTGGAGATGTCGGTAAAGGCGATGGTGACCATCTCCTCATCGGCGCCGATGAACTCCGCGGTATAGTCGGCGGTGGGGTAAGAGTTGAGCACCAGCCGCGAGGGATAGCGGATGGTATCGTAGGCCAGCCACATGGCGGACGAGTCCGCCGGTACCACGATGGTTAGGTCGAGGATGTGGCCGGCGGGGATGGTGTAATCGACGTTCTCGATGACCACCTTACGCTCCACCCAGTCGGCCTCATCCGGCTGCCAGGGGTCGAGGGTCAGGACGCCGTAGCCGATATCGGCATAGCCGGCGTCGCTGAGGTCGCGCAGGTAGGCGACGATGGTGCCGGGGGTGGTGCGGTTAAAATACTGCGTGCCCGACCAGAGAATGGCGGTAACGTTGCCCTCCAGGTACAAATCCTGGGGGAGGGCCATCTGCCAGTTCTGGTACATGCTGAGGTCGGTAGCCATCTCGGAGGGTAAAATCATCCGCCCCAGGTCTATATCTAAATCGGTATCGTAGTTATAGAGCGTCGCCGCCGAGGGCGGGTACATATTCATGGGCAGGTCGGCCTCGGCTTCCCTGTCTCCGGTCGGCGGGGTGGGGCTGTTGTGCAGGTAAAGGATATCCTCGGAGAGCTGCCCGGAGAAGATAACGAAGGGGCCGTTCATGCCGGCGGTATTCTCCACTGTGCCGCTTATCTCCACGGACGAGCCGGTGTAATTGGGCGAAACGCAGACCTGGATGCGGATGCCGTCGTAGGGGCTGGCGGCGCTGCCCTGCGCCAGGGCATCGGCGGTGAACTTCCAGTGCTCGTAGCTGGCGGCGACGACGTCGTTGATGACGCCGCTGCCGGTCACCCAGAGCGTCGCCCCGTAGGGATAGGCTATGGTGAGCAGGGTCTTGGTATCCACGGTGGCCTGGTTGATTACCGGCAGGTGGACGAGGAAACAATCGCCGGGCTCCACCTCGGCGATTACCCGGAAGGCCATCTTATAATAGTCCAGCGAGACGAAGACGTCCTGGTCGGGAGAGACGCACTCCACCCAGGGCTCTTCAAGCTGGAGCGGCGGCGATACGTCCACGGAGACGTCGCCGCCCAGATAGCCGGAGAGGACGGTGCCCGCAGCGGCACCACCGCCGGCTAAAATGAGGGTTAATGCAATGAGAAACCAGAACCTGCCGCGTCTCAATGACTGCCTCCTAACGAGCCAGTCGACTTACCGGTTCCGGCGTCCGGTCCGAGTGGGTCGACTGGATTCTCGATGTACCTATGGCTTCGCTGATATTGTCGATGGATTGAGAGCCCTCCCCGAAGGAGAGCACTTCCTCTATCTTCTCAATCGAGCCAAGCAGCTCTCGACCCTTGTCGGTAACAAAGTAGGTCCCGCCGGGGTACCCACCTTTCTCCAGGTTGAGGAAGTCGCGGTCCAGGAGATAATCAAGGTATTTCTGCAACTGGCTGTAGCTCATGGCGGCGCGGTACATTATCTGGGTCTTGGAGGCCCGCCCCATCCTCAGTATATCGGCGATAATTTCTATGTTAGATCGTCTGCTGTTCATGAGCTTACACCTGCCTTATCTGTTTCCAATCTTTAATCCGGTGACCCGTCTGGCGGGTCGGTGCCCCGGGGCGTCCCGGGTATGTATTAATTAGTCTGACTTTGTTCCAGCTAGTTTTACTATAAGTTACTTACGTTAACCAACAAAGTATTGCTGTTCTAGAACAGTGGTCTAGCCGCTGCCCGGCCGCGGGCTAGAGGTCGAGGAGGCGCCGGAACTCGGTAGAGAAGCGCTCCTTTTCCTCGTCGGAGAGGGGCTCGCCGAGGAGGTGGCGGCCGTAGGTGGTGAAGAAGTTGAGGAACTCCCGCTGGATGGCCTCCATGTTCTTGCGGAAATCGGTGAACTCATCCTTGGTGACGTACCCCTCGACGGCGGCCTCTTCCCGGGCCCCGGCCTCGGTTTCGGCCATGAGCATCTCCGGCTCCATCTCGGCCATGGTCGCCTGCACACAGCGGGTGACGAACTCCACACGGCCGAGTATGCCGCGGTGATGGTCAATCTTTTTAATCAGTCCCTGGTCGATAACTACCATTTTCTTTTCTGACATCTTCCACCTCTCAACGCCTGGAATTTTCTATGTTCAGCATTGCCTCAACGGCCTCGATTCGCCTCATGAGCTCCAGCCCCAGCCGGGAGGGCCGGTAAGTGACGTTGCGCCCTCCGGTGGCCATCATCTCCAGGAAGCCGGCCTTGAGGAGATAGCTGAGGTATCTCTCCGTCTGGCCGTGGTCCAGCCCCACCTCGTACTTGATGCGGGTCTTGCCCACCTCGCCCAGGGAGAGGATATCGGCGATAATCTCGGTGCTGTCCCGGGTGTGCTTCACGGCGGCCAGCGGCTCCGGCCGGCCCACATCGCTCCGGGTGCGACCTGCGGCCGGCTGGGGGCCGGTGCGGCTCACCAGCTGCTGCCGGATGGCCTCCGCCAGGAAACGGGTGATATTGATATCTTTCCGGGCGAGCACCTCGGCCAGGAGCTGCTCTATCTCGTTACCGGCGGTGGCCGGGTTCGTATTTCGCGTCATGCGTCGTCTCGTAATCATCCTCACTCACTCCGTTACCATTCGTTCTGGTAGCGTCCCCCGGCTACTTGGCCACCTGCTTGATGTTACCTATAATGCTGCCGTAGCCAACCACGTTATCGGCCACCTTCACCAGGATATCAATGCCGCTGATGCCCGGCGGCAGCTCGGCCTTCATCGTCGCCAGGATGAGTAGCATATCGTCAATCTTGTCCAGCGTCTCCGGCGCGCCGGGTGTCATCACCTCAAGCTGCAAGGCCATCACCATGACATCTTCGGCCATCATGAGGAGGTCGGTAAGCCCGAACCAGTCAAGCTCGGCGCCCAGGGCCCAGAGGCCCGTCTTGACATCCACCATCATCAGGTCGAAGTCCTCCTGGATATCCAGACCCTTGAGAATATTGAGCTTCTCTTCCAGCGTCTCTATGGCCACCAGCAGGGCCGGGTGTACTTCCTCGGTGCCCAGGGTGGCCTGGGACTTGACGTGGAAACGCCAGGTGAGCGGCCCGGAACTGGTGACATTACGCACGTAAGACCCCGGCTTTTCCTGCACCGACACGGACAGTCCGGTGGGGACCTGCAGCGTCAGCTCGGCGACGAGGTCGTTCTTGCTGCTGTTGCCGATAGGTACGGTAAATATATAGTAATCACCCGTATTCACCTGGGCGGCGGCGCTGAAGCCGGTGTGGTCGTCGGTGACCGAGCTGAACCAGGAGTCCACCGGCGTCCGGATGATGGGGTCGCCCACGATGAGCGCCTGGCTTACCGCCAGCGGCAGGTGACCCTGCACCATGCCCGAAAGCGAAGGGGCCACGGCCCCCGCACCGGCGGCAATTAGCAGAACCACCAGCGGCCAGGTTCGCAGCCGCTTCCCGCATATTCTTATCTTACCCATATCTTCACCCTCCCGGTCATTTGCCTTTTCTTCATTAATCTATCTTCCAGTTCCCTTAACCTCTGTTTACCTCCAGAGATTTTCTCTCCCCCCGGCAGGCTCACCGGGGGAGAAGTTCTACCCGTTGTATCCAGTTTAGCAGGATGGGCGGGCAGAAAAAGTTCCAGTGTTCTAGAAATGAGTTCTACAGGTTATCTCCCGGAGTCTCCCCTCCCCCGCCCGAAAAAGGAAAAGGTAACTAATTTCTAGAAAATTCATCTGGAGGAAAAAGGGGAAAGCGTGAGGAAAGTGGAGGTTTGCTTAAATTGACAATCCTTGCCATTCCGCTAAACTGGATTCTAGAGGTAGCAGCGTTGGTCAAACCAACGCAACCAAGTTAAACCAAAATCAAAATGGAGGTATCAAGGTGAAGAAAATTCTATTCCTCATTGTTGTCGGCGCGCTGGTAGCCCCCCTCGTCATCGCTGGCTCGGGTCTTACCAGCATCTTCAGCCACGCCAGCGTGACTGAAGGTTGGCTGGAGTACAGCCAGACCGACTACTACATGGGCGAAGACGGCGATTGGCCGGCGTCGGCCATGACCAATATGACCGTTATCAACCTGGGAGATAGCAACGTACGCTCGCTGGTCCAGGCCGAGAAGGACGACACCACCGTAAAGATCAACTGCACCTGGTGCGACATCCCCAACGTCCAGAAATGGACCTACGTGGACGTTTCGCCCCTGGTTTGCCCGGACGGCGGCGGTAACGGCGGCGGTAACGGCGGCTGCAACGACCCCTACAAGAGTGAGTCAATCGGCTGGGGTCCCGACGGCGAGGCCTATATGTACACCGATACGCTTACCGAAGGCGGCTACGAAGAGACCGAGCTGTCCATCTACGGTAAGGGCGGCACCGGCTACGGCGAAATCGTCGTCAGCTCGCTCGACGAAGGCTTCGTCGAGTGGGGTTACACGGCCCTCGGCGACTTCTGCGAAGACGTCGACCAGTGCCCGAGCCTGATATGGCCGGAGCCCCCCGAGGAACCGGAACGACCCGACTGCGAAAACGGCTTCTGCCCCTAGAAGGTAGCCGGATGCAATACCTGGCCGGGGTTAGCAACAGAGAACTTCAACTACCAGCGCTGCTACCCCCTATAACCCCCGCCAGGCCACGGAGTTAAAGATGAAGAAACACAAATGGCTTACCAGGACAATTGCGGTGATACTAATGACCCTGCTCGTCTGTGCCGGGGCCGGCTATGCCACGGAGTTCTACCAGGGGCGGGGCAATCTGGAGATTGTCTCCGAGTTCAACGGCTTCGAATCCATGTATACCGCCATCGTCATCAGTAACGGCGATATAGACCTAGAAGAAACCATAAACCCGGACGGCAGCATCAGCGTCGAGGCCTCCGCCGAAGGCACCTATAACTCGATTCGCGAGGTCATGACCTGGTCCGGTACCTCCGTCTCCAGCGAGGGCACCACCAGCACCGTCGACGTGGAGGAAGAGTATCTCATCAAGGCGACGGGCCTGGGTATGTTCGTCAACAACGCCGCCGCCAACGAGAAGCTCTCGCGGCATGAAATCATCTTCCTGACCAACGAGTACCAGTAAGTCACAAAAACCAGGCGCCGGGGTTTGGCATTACCCCGGCAATGCGGTATCATGGAAAGTACCGCAGTTAACGACATATTGTAAGCCAGCAGGAGGGAGGTTGGTCCCTCCTGCTCCAGTATCCCGAAAGGAGGGCCAGCCATGAAACGGAAGGTAAGAACCGGGCGAATCGTGGCCGTGGCAGCTATCCTGGTCATCTGCGCCCTGGCCATCGCCGCCGGCAGCGGCTGGGCAAATAACTACAAGGGCAACGGTTATAGCTATAGCTATAACCAGGGCTCCCAGCATCACAACACCTACTACGGCTATGGGTGCGGCGACGGTTGCAGCTACAGCTACAACCAGGGCTCCCAGCACCACAATACCTATTGCGGCGGCGGCTGCGGCGGCGGCTGTGGCGGCGGCTGCGGCTGCCAGACGGGTGTCTACATATATTATAATGGTAGTGGCTGCGGCAAGTGCGGCGGCAAGTGCTGTCCCGACATCGACCCGCCGGAGCGGCCGGACTGCGACGACTTCTGCGGTAACGGCTCGGATACGTGCTCGTACAATCAGTCCTCCACGGCGCTGGGCGGCGGCTTCGCCTTCGACGTGCCGCAACTCGGCACCACGTCGCTGGGCCTGGAGAAGCCCGCCATACCCACCGTACCCTGAGGTAGCCCGGCCACCGAATAGATAAACATGCGAACCCGGATAGACCGCAAGTTAATAGGACGGGCGGTAGCCCTGGGCCTGCTGGCACTGGTGCTGGCAGGCTCGCTGCTGGCGGCCGGGTGCCAGAAGGTGCCCCTGGAGGAAGATATCCTGGCCGATTACGAGGCACTGGCCGCCGCCACGCCGCTGGACTTACAGGTATCCGTCAGCGGCTCCATCACCGGCTGGGACGGCCGGGATCCGGTGCTCACCCTGCTCCTCAAGATTACCAATCCCAACGACTTTCCCCGCGCCTTCCGCTCGATAAGGGTGGAGCTATACGGCGCGGAGGGGCGCCAGCTGGGATTTCGCAGCTGGACTACCCAGCGTTCCCCCTTCATCCTGGGGGCCGGCAGCTCCGTCCCTCTGGCAATAGAGTTCGGCGGCATTGACGAGTGGCAAACGGCCCGGGCCTCCTTCTCCGGCCTGACCTCGCCGGGATACAATGAAGTTCACCAGGGCCTGGTAGCCGTGATGACGGAGCCGCTGCCGGATGGCGATAAGCTGGCGGCCACGGTTACCGTGCAGAACGGCAGCTCCGTCACCGCCACCGACGTAACCGTGCTGGTGGGGGGCTATAACTCCTCCGGCGAGCTGGTGGCCTGGGCGGTCGGCCAGCAGCAGTGGCGCAACCTGGGCGCCGGCAGCACCTCCACCTTCACCACCGAACCCTTCCTGGGAGATATTACCCAGGTGACCACCGTCAAGGCCTTTCTCTCCGCCTATAACGGGTAAAGAAAAAGGGCACGGTCGTGACGCTGCTATCAGCGCCGCCGTGCCCTCCGCAGTATTGGCAGGAGAACGGGAGCTACCGCTCCCCTGCCGGGGCCACCGCTCTAGAGGTCCTTCATCTGGCGAAGGCGTTTCCTCATCTGCTCCAGGTCTTCGACTCCCCGGCTCCGACCCAGCTCCAGACCGAAGCTGATGTAGAAATCGAGGAACGTTCCCATGAGCTCGGTGATGCCGCGGCGGAATTCCTCGAACTCGTCCCGGGTGGCAAAGCCGGGTTCCTCCCGGCGATAAGGGGCTACCTCCACCGGGCGCTTCTCCGTCTTTTCTCTCTCCTCGGCCAGGAACTGTTCGAGACACCTGTCGATGCAGAAGTCGATGAACTCGGCCCGGTTCAACTCGCCGCGGCTCTCGTCGATTTTGTTTATCAGGCTCTGGTTCATTACCAGCACGCCTCTCTTGTCCGTCATCATATTCCTCCTGATAGTATAGTAATTAATTAAGTCGGTAAGAACGGCCCGCCGCTACCGGCCGCCGTCTCACTACTTAGACTATACCAAGCCACCAGCGTAATCAAGGAAGCCTATTCTAGAGGTTTGCTAAGTTTGGAACATCTGCCGTTGACTTATGGTAGGCCAATCGGCGGCCTAATCCGCCTGCCCCTAGAAAACAAATCACCCGGCACCTGGCAGGTACCGGGCAACTATCCGGCCGCTTGGCCGGCGATGATGCGGGACGAGCGCTAGGGATTGGGGCGGGGCGGGGCCGCCTCCTGGCGATGCCTCCCCGCCGGGCCGTAATGCGGCCAGTTACGGGCCGCCTCCAGCACGCGCCTGACCGATGCCATGGGTATGCGGCGGTCCTGCCGCGGGCCGATGCGGTAGGACTCCAGCACGTTGCTGTCCGCCCACATGCGCACCGTGCTCTCGTGGACGCCGAGCAGCCTGGCCACGTGCCTCACCGCCAGCATCTGGGTGTAGTTATCGCGCTCGGCGGGCGCCGCCGGGCCGGTGTCTATGGTCTTTTCTTCCGGTTGCATGATAATCTCCCCGCAAGCATCCTTGTCACTCATCCCTATGATACCCACCCATCCACCGGTGCGTGAAGGAATATTCTTCTAGAAGCCTATTCCACGGTCTTATTCTAGAGAATTGTTCCACAGGAAACCGCAGGAAAACAGGGATACGTGCACTTAATGGTAATTGACTCCCCACCAGCTAACCTAGATACTGGATATTGAAGGTAAATCATTACGGACTGTAAATAAATAAGCGGGAGATAGCATATGTATAAAAGAATCTTAATACTGGGTAAAAAGGCCGTTCCCGTCTGGCTGCTGGCCATGCTGCTGGTGGCCTGCGGCGCCGGCGCCGCCGTGGGCACGGTCCTGGCCGGCAAGGTTACCGGTGAGATACCGGTGGCCGTGGGCCAGGCCCTGCTGACGCATTCCCCCATCTGGCTGAGCGACGCCACCTTCGGGGCGGACAGCGGCCAGCCCCAGCAGGTCTACATGCACGCCGAGTGGGTCGCCGAGCCGAACCGCTCCTTCGGCGCCGTGGCCGACGACAACACCGCCTTCCAGGCGGCCGCCGAGCTGGCCGTGGGCGACTGGGCGGCCTTCAACCTGCCGCTTAAGAACGCCAGCCAGAACGAGCTCATCGCCCTGCTTACGCTGGACGTGCCCCAATGCCTGGAGGTGGAGGTCTACGCCGACGCCGATACCATCGCCGCCCCCCACCCGCTCGACCTCGGCGGTGAGAGCCCCGACCCGGCCAGCAACGTCACCGAGGTGGTGCGTATCGGCATGAACACCTGGAAGCTTACCCTAGCCGCCGCCGCCGAGTACGATACCATCACCGACGTGCTGACGGTGGTTATCAGCGTGGACGACGACTGCGCCCCCGGCTACTACAGCATCAGCGGCACCCTGCAACAGATACCTTATTAATAGAAGGTAAGGCAGGAAAGGAGAAACAGATGAATCCTAACGACCCTATGTGGCAGCGTACCGAAGAGGACAATCACCTCGCCCGCGGCGCGCAACCGGACCCGCTCGAAGAGCTCTGGCCGCCGCAGGGAGAGTATCTCACCCAGGCGGAGATGGCCGAGTTCCTGGATACCCTGGGCGAGCTCCTGCACCGCATGGTGGAGATATGCACCACCCTGGCCAAAGGCGCTACCAATAATAAACAGAACTAGCTTGCTTTAAGTGGGTGCCCTGTTTACCTCCTTTCAGGGCACCCACTACCCGGACGGCTCGCCGCCGGGCCCGACCCCGTAACGTTTGAAAGGACGCCATGAGCACTTCCATCCGCGAATGCCAGCCGACCCCGGCCCCCCGGCGTAAAAACCTCTGGGTGGCCACCGCCCCCGTCCAGATAGCCTTCTGGATAAGCGCCCTGCTCCTCTACGGCTGCGGCGACCTGCTGACGACGGCCGCCGTCCTGGCCACCGGCGGGCGCGAGCTGAACCCCCTGCTGGCCGCGGCCGCCCTTACCTTCGGCGGGAGCCTGCTGGGGCCGGTTATCGTCAAGATAATTACCTTCGGCTGCCTGGCGGCCATCTACCTCACCCGCTGCGCCAGCTACCGCTGGGCCATCCCCGTCCTGCTGACTCTCGTCGGCCTGGGGCTGGTGCTCAACAACCTCCTGGCCGGCACCACCCTCTAACCCGCCGCCCTTTTACCCATCACAAGTTCAGTTTACCTCCCGTAACCTGCTCTTTCCTACAGAGCAAACTTCTAGAATATCTCCGCTAGTTACCCCACCTCGCGCACCCTATAATGCCCAGTAGACACAAAATAAAAAAGGAGGTAAGCAATATGTCGAAAAGTGTCAAGATCCTGGGCAAAAAGGCTATCCCGGTATGGTTACTGGTGATTGCGCTCGTCGCCTGTGGCGCGGGTGCTGCCGCCGGTACGGTACTGGCCGGCAAGGTGACCGGTGAGATCCCCGTTGCCGTCAGCCAGGCCATCCTGACCGAAGCCCCAATATGGACTGTCATTCTCGATGAGCCCACCGTCCAGCCGCAGCAGGTCAACCTGCACTTCGATTGGGTGCACGTGCCGGTCCGTACCTTCGGTGCCGCGGCCGACGACAACACCGCCTTCCAGGCGGCCGCCGAAATGGCCGTTGGCGACTGGGCAGCCTTCAACCTGCCGCTCAAGAACGCCAGCCAGAACGAGCTGATTGCCCTGGTCACCCTCAGCGTCCCCGAGTGCCTCGAGGTTGAGGTCTATGCCCCCGCCCTCGCGACGAACATCCTGGACGTGGTCCGCGTGGGCCTCAACACCTGGAAGGTCAGAGTACTGGCCGGTGCCGAGTACAACGATGTCTTCGACTGCCTGATGTTCGTAGTCAGCGTGGATGACACCTGCGCCCCCGGCTACTACACTATCAGCGGCCAGATCAACCAGATTCCTTACTAGTAACTCATTCGCTTGAACAAAGCTGGTAACGGGGCGGGGGACGCCCATCCCCTGCCCCGAACTTACCAGGGCGGGAAGCCTTCCCGCCCGAACGCACACTACCTGCAAGCCCGGTGGCTATGAATTTAGCGCCGGGCTTCCTCCTTTTTCTCCCCTCCGTATACCCGTGTTATCCCCCGTAACTTGATGCAACCTCTAACAACCTACTTTAAGTTCTAGAGCGCCCGTCTAGAAGACCACCGCTAGTTATGCCAGGCTCACCACCCTATAATGCTACACAGGGAAAGGCCCGAAAATCTTAAAAAAAGGAGGAAAGCAAACATGTCGAAAAGTGTGAAAATCCTGGGCAAAAAGGCTATCCCGGTATGGTTACTGGTGATTGCGCTCGTCGCCTGTGGCGCGGGTGCTGCCGCCGGTACGGTGCTGGCCGGCAAAGTAACGGGTGAAATCCCCATCGCCGTCAGCCAGGCCATCCTGACCGAGGCGCCCGTCTGGACTACCATTCTCGATGAGCCCACCGTCCAGCCACAGCAGGTTAACCTGCACTACGATTGGGTATTCGAGCCGAACCGCTCCTTTGGCGCTGCAGCCGACGATAACACCGCCTTCCAGGCGGCCGCTGAAATGGCCGTCGGCGACTGGGCAGCCTTCAACCTGCCGCTGAAGAACGCCAGCAATGTCGACCTTATCGCCCTGGTCACCCTCAGCGTCCCCGAGTGCCTCGAGGTTGAGATGTACGCACCCGCCCTCAGTGTCAACATAGGCGACGTGGTTCGTATCGGCCTCAACACCTGGAAGGTACAGGTTCTTGCCGACGCCGAGTACGACACGACCGATGACTGCCTGATGGTCGTCATTAGCGTTGATGACACCTGCGACCCCGGCTACTACACCATCAGTGGCCAGATCAACCAGATTCCTTACTAGTTAAACCATTCGCCCTTAACAAGCTAGAATCGGGGCAGGGGATAACTTCCCCTGCCCCGAAGGTACCCCCGGCCTTTCCTGTAAAATATTATACATCCCCCGGACCCGGTTACTATGTGAAAATAGCGCCGGGTTTTCCCCTATCATAACCGAGCGGAGATTTGAAATGACCCCTAGCAGGTTGAACATAATGGTAATAGCCTGGTTCCTGGCCCTGGTGGCCGGGCTCATCATCGGGGTGGCCGTCATCGCCACCGGCCCGGCGACCGCCCAGTACTACAATACGGGAGACTTTACCGATTCTAACTACCAGTATTACCAGACGGTGGCGGCCATCTACGAAGGCCTGGCCGAATACTACGACACCTGGGCCGAGGCCGCCAATCCCACCGGAAACTCCGCCCTCGACGCCGCGCTGACGCCGCCGGAAGAGTTCCAGGCGCAGGCCGAGGAATACCGCGCTCAGGCGGCCTACTATCACTCCGTAGCCGCCGGCGAGGTCCCCCCGCCGGAGACGCCCCCCGCAGGACTTACCACGGATAACACCACACTCTGAGACCCTCCCCCACTTCCCGGAAAACAACAGCCGCCCGACGACCGGGTACCAAACTAGAACTCAGTTCTATAACTTAGTTCTATAACTTCTTTATAGTACAGCGCATCAGATTACCATTGCCCAAGTAGAACGGGCGGGCAGCCCTGAGGCTGCCCGCCCGCGTTGTATCCGGCTCTAACAAGCCCGGAGGGTTATGGCGAGTATATCGTGGTGCCTTCCTCAGAACTTACCGGCAGGGCGAACTCGTCGAAGGTTATCGTCGCCGTGCAGACGGCTGCCCCGGCGGTGACGGCGCGGACCCCGACAGTGAACTGCATGGTTTGCCCGACGTTAATCGTGGAGGAGCCGTTGAAGGTTACCTGATTGCCGGAGACGCTGTAGGTCATCGGCCCGCCGGCGGAGATGTAGGTAACGTTGGCCGGCAAGTTGACTACCAGCTTCAGGTTGTGCAAAGCTATCTCGCCCTGGTTCTTCAGGGTCACCTGGTAGGTGGTCTGTCCGCCGACGACCACGGGGTCGAAGGTATCGGTTATCTGCATGGTCATGCCGGGCTCACCCACCACGGCGCCCGCGGCCGAGGCCGTAGCGGAGACACCCTCGGTAGTGGTGACGCTGACGGGGTTGGTGAAGCTGCCGATGGTGTTACCCTGACAGACCACCGTAATCTGGCGCGTCTGGCCGACGGCCAGCGAGGCGAACGTCCAGGTCAGCGTCTTGCCGCTGACGGCAGCCGCCGGGCTGGAGGACTGGTAGGTCAGGTTGGCCGGTAGCGTGTCGGTGACGACCACGTTGGTCAGCTCGGTCTCGCCGGTGTTCGCCACGTTGATGGTGAACGTGCCGCTGGTATGCAGGTAGATGGTGGCCGGCCCGGTCTTGGTGATGGAGACATCGGGCACGAGCTTCTTGATTATCCGGGTCACCACGGAGGCCTCCACCCTGCTGGCGTTATCGGCGACGGCCTGCGCCGTGTTGGTGCAGTCGCCCACGACATCCGCCGTGAGGGTGATGGTGAAGGTCCGGCTGGCGCCGGGGGCCAGGTCGCCGACATTCCAGGTGGCCACGCCACCGGAGACAGCGGCCGCCGGGCTGGAGGAGCTGTAAATCATGCAACCCGGGATAAGGTCGGTTACCACGGTATTATCGGCGGCGATGGTGCCGTTGTTCCTTACCGTGATGGTGTACTGGGCGTTATCGCCCTCGGTTACCTCGGCGGGGCCGGTCTTGGTGATACCGAGGACGGCCTCACCGTAGATGACGGTGGTAGCACGGGAGTCATCGCTGATGCCCTCAGCGCTGTTTACCCGGACGATGTTGGTCCAGGTGCCCACTCTGTCTGCGGTGAACCGGACGGTAATCCGGTAGCTCCGGCCCGCCGCCAGGGTGGCCGTGTTCCAGGTAACGGTGCTGCCGCTCCTGGTGCCGACAGGCGTCGAGCTCAGGTAGGAGAAGCCGGCCGGTATGGTATCGGTAATCACCAGTGAGGTGGCCGCTTCCTGGCCGGTATTCTCGACGATGATGCTGTACTCAACCGTCTTGCCCAGCTCCTCGCGGTCGGGGCCGGTCTTGGTAATCTCCAGGTCCGGGGCCTGCCAGGTCTTGACGGCCTCATGGCTGAACATTACGGAGCCGGTAGTACCCAGCACGTCGATGCGGACGGAGTTATCGCCGCCCGCGGCGGTTACCTGCTGCAGCGTGACCGAGGCGTTGCCGCTGGCATCGGTGGTGTTCCGCTCGGTATTGGTGCCGGACGACTTTATCTTGGCGTTGGGGTCATCGTCCACAATCGTCCAGCTGACGTCGATGCCGGGCAGCGGCGTGCCGTCCACCTGGGTTACGGTCACCTCGAAGGTATGTTCGGTGCCGACCTTGTTGACGGCGTCCGCCGGCCAGGTCACCTGGATATCTTCCCAGTGCTTGGTGGCGAAGACCTTGTGTTTGGTGGTATCGGCGATGCCGGGGACATAGACGATAATATCGGTATCGCCGGGGCGCGTGGCGGTAATCGTCATCGTCGCCTCGCCGTTGGCGTCCGTCCGGGCCACGGCGCGGGTATTGGTGACCTCGGAGGCGTTACTGGCATCAACGATGGCGCCTACCATCTGGGGGAAAAAGGGCAGTATCCACTGCACCTCAGTATCCGCGGCGGGACTGCCTCCGGCGGTCTTTACCGTGGCCGTGAGGGTATGCTGTGTCTTCACCGGGTTATAGGCCTCCACCGGGCTAACCGTCACCGATGCGGGGGCGGTTATGGCGGCCACTCCCGCGCCGCCCGTCCCGTTGGTCAGGGCCAGGCCGCTGGCCAGCCCGATTACCGGAATCAGGCAGAGCAATACTATCCAGCGTACCTTGTTCATTCGCAACCTCATACTCCTACCTCCTGATAGTTATTGGAGACATACATATACCGGGGCGCGCCGGGCACGCCTCCAGCATGCTGCTTTGGCTCCTTTTTTGACCTCATTTGATTGTTAACACTTGTGCCTGGGTTTGTCAATTAGACAAAACATACATTGCTCACTATATCTATAACTTAGTTACATACGTATTTACTAGAAGAAACGACTATACCCGCCCCTAGAGGGTGGAAACTAAGGGATAAGCCGCGGATGACAGAGGGCGGCCGGGTGGGAATAGATAACTAAAAGGGGGGTGGGGCAGGAAACTCCGGGCTAAGCCGTGGCGCTGAAATAGGTAATGAGGTTAGCCAGCGTCAGGTAAGTCCCCACCACGCAGAGGGCAAGCGGTATCAGCCAGCCGTGCTTCCAGAGGAAATAATAGGAGATGAAGAAAAGCACCCCCAGCACCAGCGTCTTCATCACCACCAGACCCCAGATATAGGCGCCGGCCTCCCCGGCGGCCATGACGGCCGTCAGGCTATCGGCCACACCGAAGATGAGGATGGCCGCCACCCACAGGCCCACCGGCATGCCTATCCAGAGGTTGGTGGTCGGCAGGACGGTCTCCGGCTCCTCGTAGTAGCGCCGGGGCTGGGGCCTCGGCCGTGACCTCGGCCGCCAGCGCGTCCGGTCCAGATAGCGGCGGATAAAGGCAAACTTGGATAAAAGGCGGAGGGTGCCGGTCACGTCCTCGTGATATTTATCCATCTCCTCGTGGGTGACGGCATCTCTCGGCCTGGTTATCGTCCTTACGGCCATACCCCTGGCACCTCCCCGGCGCGGTAAACCGCGCTCCGTTCTCCGAATATCTATCTTAACCGCTTGAAAAGGAAAAGGCAAGCCCCTCTGGTAAACTCCTTGCCGCAAATGGCTGGCGGGAGCGCATGGGAGTCGAACCCACCGAAGACACTCTTCATGCCCCCCAACGGATTTGAAGTCCGCGAAGCCCACCGGGACTCATCCGCTCCCCCTATCGCCTCAAGTATATCGCACTTGCTCCGGCCCCAGCAAGAAGACTCTACGCCTCTTCGGGCGCGGCGGCGGCCTGCTGCTTGCGGCGGTAGGCCACCTTGGCCAGGATGATGCTCATCTCGTAGAGGATGATGAGCGGTATGGCCAGCAGGCACTGGGTGATGGGGTCGGGCGGGGTAATGGCCGCGGCGACGATAAAGGCCAGGATGATGGCGATGGAGCGCTTGCCGGAGAGCCACTGCGGCTTGAGGACACCGAGGCGGGCCAGGAAGGTGGAGATAACGGGCATCTCGAAGACCAGACCCGTCAGCAGGAGCAGCTTGGTGAGGAAGCCGATGTAGTTGCTGATGCGGGGGAGCATCTCGGCGATGTTGCTCCCGAAGTTATAGAGGAACCAGATAGTCCAGGGGGCCAGCATGAAGTAGCCGAAGACCACCCCGCCGAGGAACATGAGCGATACCCAGGGGATAATGAGGTAGACCAGCCGCTTCTCGCGGGGGGTGAGGGCCGGCGCCACGAACATGATGCCCTGGTAGACGAGGAGGGGCATGGCCAGGATGATGCCGCCGACGAAGCTGACCAGCATGATGGAGCTCATGCGCTCCGTCATCTCGATGGCCGTGAAACCGATGCCGGCGGCCGGATACCGCAGGATATAGAATATCCAGTCGTAAAAGATGAAACAGATGATGAAGCCGATGGCGACGGCGATAGCGCTCCAGATAAGGCGCCGGCGTAGCTCGCGGAAGTGGCCGAACAGGGTGAGTTTGGATTCGCCTTCACTCATTTCGTCGGCGGGGCCTCTCCCGGGTTCTGGGGTGGTTGCGGGGGGCGGGGGGTATCCGGCCTGTCTTTACCCAGCTTTAACGGGGGGTTTTTCACTCCCTGTGGAGGGGCGGTTTTACCGGGCTCTTTCGGGGAGGAGGCGTCGCTCTTGTCCTCGGTGGCGTTCATCTCGCGGGAGACGGCCGTGGTGAGGTCGGCGCTGGCCTTGCGGATGGCGCGCACGGCCTGGCCCAGCTTGCGGGCAATCTCCGGTATTTTGCCCGGCCCCAGCA
>DAOUEH010000018.1:0-3301 GCA_034430635.1 Dehalococcoidales bacterium
CGAGGAGGTCGTCGCCATCGGCGGGACGGGCCGCGGCGCCGATACGGCCGTGGTCTTAAAGCCGGAGTATGTTCACCGGCTCTTCGGCCTGCGTGTCCACGAGATTATCTGCAAGCCGCGACTCTAGGGGCAGGGGGCAAACATGCATCATACGCTGCGCTTTTACGGCGCCAACCGCAAGAATGTATTACGGGTATACATGTTCTTCGCCCGCTGGACGCGGCTTCCTTTAGTCGGGGGGTTGGTAAGGTGGGTGGCCAACGCCTATGCCCGTGGGCAGCACCGGGCCTACCTGCTTTCGCCGGCGGAGGCGGAGGAGCTAATCGAAATCGCCGGGGGTGTGGCCGCCGCCGAGTGCACCTGCCGCCGCCTTTTCCACAACTGCGCTAATCCCCAGGACAACGAGATACTGCTGGGCCCGACGCGGCATATCTTTCTGGAAACGATGCCCCACGACTCGCAGGAGATAAGCAAGGCGGCGGCCCGGGAAATCCTGCGCGACAGCCACCGCCGCGGCCTGATACTCACCATTGTCAAGTGCCGGGGGGACTTTTACGCCATCTGCTCCTGCTGCGCCTGCTGCTGTGTGCCCCTAAGGCTCAGCCGGCAGTACGGCATCGGGGAGGTGGTCGTCAGGCATAAGGGCATCGTCGCCGAGTTCAGGGAGTACCAGCAGGCGTATGAGGAGAGCCCTCACACCTAGCCGAAGAAGCCGGTGATGATGCTGGAGAACTGCTTGAGCTCGTCGCGGTGGACGTTGTGGCCGCGCTTGCGGAAGACCTTCACCTGGCAGTCGGGAATCACCTGCGCCGCGGCGTAGGCATGACGCACCGGCACCACCGGGTCGCGCCCGCCCCAGACCACCAGCGTCGGCATGACCAGGTCGGAGAGGCGGTTGGCCAGCACCAGGGTCTGCTCCTTGAAGGTGCTGATGCTCCCGCCGACAATCATGGCCGCCGGGGAGAGCGGCACGATGAACTCGATGGGCAGGAGGAGCACCTTGATGGCCCAGGTAATCAGCTTGAAGACGCCGGTGACGATAGAGCCGAGCGATTTTAGCAGCGCCGGAATCGAGAGCAGCCTCACCCAGAAGGCGATATCCCGCCCCAGGCAGAGGCTGCTTACCAGCACCAGCTTGCTTATTTTCTGGGGGAATTTCAGGGCATAGTTGAGGGCGACGCCGCCGCCCAGGGAGTGGCCCATCAGGTTGAACTTTTCCAGCCCCAGGGCGCTGGCGAACCTATCGACGAAATCGGAGAGCTCCGGTATGTAATACTTGCCGGTAAGCGCCTGCGAGCCGCCGTAGCCGGGGAGGTCGGGGGCGTAGACGGTATACTTCCCGGCGAGCTCGGTAATATTGTGCGACCAGGTGCGGGCGTCACCGCCGCCGCCGTGGATGACCACCACGGGCTCGCCGGTGCCGGCGGTGTAGTAATGGACGTCCCGGCCGTCTACCTTGATTGTCTTGCCCTGAATTCTTGGATTCATATACTTCCCCGGTTCTATTTTATAATAGCTTCGTCTTAATTAATGTTAGAAAAGTCACCTAACAGCCATGTCTCAAAAGCGTGCCGGGCACTTACAAACCGGTAATAAAAAGACTACCCTCACCGGATACAACGAAAGAGGGTAGTCTGGAGTTACCCCTTTGTCTCTAATATTCTACAATGCGCCAGCTTGACGGGGTCAATAGTGCCGCCCCTTACCTTGGGGTGAGGACGCCCCGTACTTTGGTACCTCCTTATTTATTTTAGCCCGTAATTGTTAGGGATATATTAATCTTAGTTCTAGGTTTTGTTGTCCCATCGGAGTTATCTATTCTCACCCAGGCCGCCCTCGTGCTATCGGCGGCTTAGCCCATAGTTTCGCCTCCCTTTAGCCCCTCTCCGGTGTCTACTTTGGCAGCGGCCGCAGGATGGCGCGGCAGGGGCCGGCGTCGCCCTTGTACATGAGCAGCGGCAGACAGAGCAGCTCGTACTCGCCGGGGGGCACGTTCGCCAGGGCGCAATCCTCCAGGATGTAGATGCCCGCCCCCAGCAGGGTCTGGTGCGTCTTCATGATGTTGTCCGGGTCTTTGAAGTTACCGATGGTGATGCAGTCGAGGCCGAAGAGGATTATCCCCGCCTCGGCCAGGTAGTCGGCGGCATCGTCGTCCAGGTAGACGTAGTCCTCGACGAACCTCTCGCTCTCGTAGGTCAAGGGCGAGTTGCGCGTCTTGAAGAGCAGCCGCTCGCCCTTCTTGATGTTATGCTGTTTAAGCTCCGGCACCTTGATTTTCTCCGGGTCTTTGATTTCGATGACGCGCGCCGGGCCGATGGTGGCGGTAAGGGGCATATCGCTGATGCTGGAACCGCCGCGGATGAAGTGCAGCGGGGCGTCGATGTGCGTGCCGGTGTGCGAGATGATTTCCAGCACGGACATGGTAACCTTGGCGCCCAGCTCGGTATCGTGGAGGCGGTAAATCTTGGGCGGCATGGGGTCGGTGGGGAAGTAGGGCATTCCCTGCTTGAGGGGGACGGAGATATCGTACCAGCCTTTGGGAACCTTGACAGCCATGATGAGCCTCCTTTAGCTTGCGTTTTTTACGGGGGATTGTTTCCAGCATATACGTTACCACGCCGCAAGGTCAAGCCGGGAGTATATCAAGGGGTGCCCCGCATGACAAAAGGCTCTATATATGCCGGGTATTGACAGGGGGAGTATAATTTATCTCAGTATATTATGGACTACTGAGGAGGCGAAAAATGTCGGAACGGTCAGCCGATAAAATGGTAGAACTTCTGCTACAGGAACCCGCGAGATTGGCCGAGATTAAGGCCGACCCCACTAAGACTAAGGAGGTGCTTGTAAAGGCGGCCGACGATGCCAAGGGGAAGCTGCCCAAAGAGGCGTATATCCTTATCGTCACGGCGCTGGGAGGAGTGGCAATAGTGGCCGCCATCGGGGCCATCATCCTGGTGGGGATGGGAAAGACCGACCTCAACGTGCTCGTGGCGCTGGGCTCCGCCGCCGTAGGCGCGCTGGCGGGGACACTGATGCCGCAGAGGGGTTAGTTAGTCATCCGCCCCGCCCCCGTAGATTTTCTTTCCCACCCGGCCCGCCCCGGGGCATTGGGCTGTTTCATCCGTGAATAAATCCCCCACCCCTAGGCTGGGGGATAAGCCGAGAATGATGAGGGTGGCGGGTGGGAATAGATAAGCAAGAGGAGGAGGGGGGTTATTTCATAGGGTATGTGTCTTTAATATGTTTAAGAAGCAGTTGCCCTCGTTCGTAGAGGTCAGAGTGGGTGATTAACTCAACA